>JACCQW010000349.1 GCA_013813955.1 Solirubrobacterales bacterium | reverse complement strand
CCTCGTAGGCGCGCGCGGCCCGGCCGCGCGGGGCGAAGTCCGCGAGCACCGTGCGGTGCAGGGCCATGCGCTCGACGTCGCTGGCCGCGGGGATCGCCGAGCGCAGGACGCCCGGGTGCTCCGCCGTCAGGCGCGCGATCGCTTCGCGGTGCATCCGCTTGCGGCCGTCGGTCATCGAGAAGAACGCGAGCACCTCGGGGCTCCGGTCGTCCGAGCCGGCGAGGAAGCGCTGCAGCTGGTCGAAGGTGCGCAGCGACAGCGGCGACGGGATCAGCGGCACGAGCAGCAGGTCCGCCGCGGCGAACACGCTCTCCGACGCGAGCGAGATCGCGGGCGGGCAGTCCAGGAAGACGCGGTCGTAGTCGCCGGCCAGCGGCTCCAGGACCCGAGCGAGCCGGCGGGTCGGGTTCTTCGCGCCGTCCAGCGCAAGGTCCATGTTGCGGTAGGAGAAGTCGGCCGGCAGGAGGTCCAGCCGCTCGTGGTCGGTGCCCTTCACGAGCGCCGCGGGGTCGCTCTTGCCGCGCACCAGTCGCCGCCCGCCGCCCTTGACGCGGGGCTTGATCCGGAACAGGAACGTCGCGGCGCCCTGCGGGTCGAGGTCCCACAGCAGGACGCGATCGCCGTCGCGCGCTGCGAGCTGCGCGAGGTTCACCGCGGCGGACGTCTTGCCGACGCCGCCCTTGATGTTGTAGACGGCGACGACGCGGCTCACCCGAACGTCTCCTTCACGAGCGCGCGCTGGTCCTTCGCCGCGAACGTGGCGAAGGACTCGGCGAACTGCGCCCGCGCGCGCATCTGCTCGGCGCCGAGGCGCTCGGCGAGCAGCCCCATGGCCATGAGCGCGGCCGCGCCGCGGTCCAGTGCGGCCACGTCGTCGGCGATGCGGCGCAGCATGTGCGCCTGCACCTCGCGGTCCTGGTGGCGACCGAGGACGTCCTGCAGCGCCTTGAGGGACTTCACCAGCGGCTTGACGACCTCGTCGGGGTACAGCGCGGAGAAGAACTCGAGCAGGTAGCGCAGCTCCTTGCCCTTCTTGCGCAGGTCGTGCAGGTCCTCGGACGGGCTCGCGTCATCGATCGCCCGGCCCATGCGCACCATGCGCTTGTAGACCTTGCGAATGCGGGTGCTCGCAACGTCGGCAATCGGGCGGCCGGCGTCGGGTCTCGGTGCCTCGTCGGTCTCGGGCAGGCCGTCCACGAGCTCGCCCCAGTTGTCGAGCAGCCTGCGCGAGCGCGCGGAGCGCAGCGCGCGGACCATCGCGCGCTGCTCGGCGGCGCGGCGCTGCTCCAGCAGCGTGCGCACGGGCTGCAGGTCGGGAGCGACGTCGGCGGGGATCACGCTCGCGAGCTCCTCGAAGTCGAGCAGGTGCACGTCGAGGTCGCGGGTCGGCCCGGTGAGCTGCTGCAGGTCGCGGAAGCGGTCGCGGAAGCGGCGCAGCGCCCGCGGCTCGAAGACGCCGGGCAGCTCGCGCTGCAGCGCGCGGGTGCGGCGGATCGCGACGCGCAGGTCGTGCAGGAACTCAGTGTCGACGTCGGCCAGCGTGCCGGGCAGGTTGGCGTCCACGACGTCCAGCAGCCGGCGCAGCACGAGCGCCGCGGCCTCGTCGGCGCGCTGGTCGCGGGTCGGCGCGACGCCGAGCTTCGACGAGATCCCGCCGGGGGTGCCGCCCGAGGCCGCGATGGCATCGTCCTGGACCGGGCGTGGGGCCTCCTCGGCGCCCAGCTCGTCCACGAGGACGTCGCGCACCCGCTCCAGGGCGCGGTCGTAGCCGCGGACCCCGAGCAGGTGCACGCGCCCGCGCAGGGCACCGCGCTTGCGTGCGCCGAGCAGCACCGTCGGCTCCTCGACGCGCACGCGTGCGACGGTCTTGCGCTCCTCGTCGAGGACGTTCAGCGTGCGCAGCCGGCTGCGCACGCGGGCGACCGGGGTGACGGCGCGCATCTCGAGCACCGGCGCCAGCGTGTCGCGCAGCGCCCCGGCCTCGAGATGGGCGAGCAGCAGCGGCTCGTCGCGCGGCATGTGCTCGGCGACCGCGCGCTCGGCGTGCGTCGCCGCGTCCACGAGCACGAGGCGCCCGTCCACGCCGGTCAGCGCGAGGCCGGCGTCGTGCAGCCGGCCGTCGAAGCTCTCCAGGTACGTGCGCTCGACGGTCCGCGCCGGGCCCGGCTCGACGTCGAGCCGCTCACCGAGGATCGCCGCGATCGCGGTGGCGGCGACCCCGTCGGGCAGGAGCAGGTCGACCGGGCCGGCGGACATGGCACCGGAGTCTGCCAAGCCCTCCGCGGATGGGCTCGGCGCGGGCCGTTGAACGCGGACGCACATTGATGCGGGTGATGGTGATGCCTATGATGCGACCATGCGGACGACGGTGACGCTCGACCCGGACATCGATGCTCGGCTCCGCGCGCTGGCTCGCGAGCGCGGGGTTCCGCTGCGCGTCGTCCTGAACGACGCCCTGCGTGCCGGGATACGAATGGGCGGCCGCGGCGAGGATACGTCGTACGTGCTTCCGTCACGACGCCTCGGCGCGCGCGCGGGCATCGATCTCGACAAGGCTCTCGCGCTCGCCGGCGAGCAGGAGGACGAGGAGATCGGCCGCAAGCTCGACCTCCGCAAGTGAGGCTTCCCGACGTCAACCTGCTCCTGTACGCGGTGGACGAGAGCTCACCGCGATTCGAGCAGGCGCACCCCTGGGTCGAGGGCATGTTCGGAGGGACCGAGACCGTGGCGATGGCGTGGACGGTCGCCCTCGCATTCGTGCGACTGACGACGAAGCGCACGATCATGACCGACCCGTACTCCGTCGACGAGGCGCTCGACGTGGTCGATGGCTGGCTTGCGCGACCGAACGTCGTGGTCGCCCATCCGACCGACCGTCATGCCGCCGTGCTGCGCGAGCTGCTCGCACCGCTCGGCACCGGCGGCAACCTCACGACCGACGCGCACCTCGCCGCGCTGGCCATCGAGCACGGCGCCGAGCTGTGCTCCTGTGACGCCGACTTCTCGCGCTTTGCGGGCCTGCGCTGGCGCGACCCGCTGAAGGCGAGCTGACCCCGGAAGGACGGAGCTCACAGCAGGTCGAGCAGCAGGGTCGACCAGCCGAAGCCGCGGGCGCCCAGTCCGCGCCCGGTCCGGGGGTCGTAGTACTCGCGGAAGCCGTGGCGCTCGGTGGCGGCGGCGATCGCGGCG
>JACCQW010000348.1 GCA_013813955.1 Solirubrobacterales bacterium | reverse complement strand
ACGAGGTCGACCTCGGTCGCCCGTTCCCTACGGTCTCATGCTCCTGTCAGGTGTGCCGGGCTTCATCGCCGGAGGGGTCCTCAGCGCCGAAGAGGGTTGGTACGTCCTGGCCGGTGCCGCTACGGGGCGCTCCTCACACAGATCGCGTTTGACGTTTATTGGAGACGCACACACCGCGATTGAATCGGTCTGCAAGGGGACGACTGGTGTCCGAACCGCAAGAGCACTTCTGCCACAGACCAGAACTGCGCCGGCTAAGCAGCGAACCGGACCACCCCCATCGCCAAAGCCGTAAGGATCAGCTCGTTCCATTCGTCCTGGGACAACAGCTCAAGCAGCTCCTCACGCGTCCAATCCCCCCCGCCATTTTCTCGCTGAAGCTCCGCCAGCGCACGGGCCACGCCGACCCACTTGCCCCCTACCCGAAGCATCACCGAGTAGTTGGCCCAGACGAATCGTCGAAAAACGCAGCTCACGCATGGTGACGCCGGTCCTGAGTGTGAGCTTCGGCGTGAGCCAAATCAGGCGGCCTTTACGAAGTGCCGGATCCTGCACGGATTCCTGGAGCGTGGCTTTCTCCTTCTTCCCCCGTCACGAAGTAGCTCGACAGGTACGCCGCCGCCGCTTTCCCGGCCTGCGGCTTTAGCTTCTGGGAGACAAACCCGAACCCATATTGCGGGGCTAGTTCTTCAAGCCAGCGCCGGTAGAACTCCACCGCTCGCCGCTGAGCCGGGGTCGCAGCCAAGAGCACCGGGTGCCAATGGACGAGACCGCGCTTCTGCATCTCCTTGACCCGCGCTAGGAGCACCAGCGAGTCGTTGCCGAAGATGCGCCGAGTCTCTGTCGCGGCTCGACGATGCAGCCGCGACCACCGGCGATCCGTGGTTCGGTTGGACTCGCGAGCAACGGCTGCTACGACCCGGCAGCCCTTCGGACCTGAGCACGACTCACCACGCGGATGCGAGCATTGACCAGGATCCCACGGCATCTCTTCGCAGATCAGTTCTCCGGTCTCCTCGTCCCACACCGGATGAGCCCCCGGCGCTGTCACCACCAGCATGACCGCCTTGGCCTCCATACCGGGAGGCAGACTCGGGACGAGATCCCGAAGCGCCCCCAGATTGTCGAAGAAGACCCGGCGCCAGTCCCCTGCCCAGAGCGGTGCATACCCATCGCACATACGCGATTTGCACGCAGTCGCACCCCCGTACGTGTGGCGACCGCAATGCTTGCAGCGGCCCGTAGGTCTGATCGGCTTGGCCGCCGGCAGGTCAGCGTCAGCAGCCACTTCGAACCAGACTCCGACTCGGCAACGGGGGGATGGGTCGCATGCGACCCAGTCCGTCGACAGTTGCTACCCCCGTGCGACCCGACCAGCTCAGGCGCTCCGCAAATCGGCCTGTTTCGGTTCGCTGCCCTTCGCACCTGTTCGCAGGCGTTTCGCCAGGTGCGAACGGACTTTCGTACTGCTTCACCTGCTTCCCTGCTAGTGGAGACGGTGGGAATCGAACCCACGTCCGCAATCGCGTGGTGGTGGCGTCTACGAGCGTAGCCGGCGCTCTGATCTCGCCTTCGGGTCGCCTCGCCGGCGGGGTTTCCGAAAGCCAGCTCCCTGAAATTTCCCCGGATCGGCGGGAGCGGGCCTCACCGGGTGAGCCGACATCTGATTCCGGCGATCCCCACGGTCGGCAGGCGGGGGCCAGAACCTCAGGACCTAGAGTTAACTAGGCCGCGAGGGCGTACTCGTGAGAGTCCGCACGTATGGTTTTGCCAGGTGTTTTACGAGGCCTCCTGGCACCTCGGCTCGCAACCACCGCCACGAAGCCGACCACGTCGAAGCCATGTCGTCCCCGTGATGGTGCACCCAGCAGTCTAGCCGCACCCGCACGCCGCGGGTGGACATGCCGCCGTTAGCCTCCGGCCGATGGACATGAACCACATCCGGCGCGGCGAGGGGCCGCCGCTGCTGCTCATCCACGGGCTGGGCAGCACCCTGCGCTCCTGGGACCTGATCATCGACGAGCTGACGGCCGAGCGTGAGGTCGTGGCGATCGACCTGCCCGGCTTCGGCGCGACCCCTCCCCTGCCCGGCGACGTATCGATCGCGGCACTCGCCGACGCGCTCACCGCGTTCATGCAGGAGCACGACCTCGCGCAGGCCGACACGGTCGGCTCCTCGATGGGCGCGCGGCTCTCGCTCGAGCTGTCCCGCCGCGGCGCCGGCGGCGCGACCGTCGCGCTGGCCCCCGGCGGCTTCTGGACCGACGCGCAGCTGCGCTGGTTTCAGGTGACGGCCGGCGCGTCGATCAGGCTCGTGCGCGCCCTGCAGCCGGTCGCCGAGCCGCTGGCCGCCAATCCGGTCACGCGCACCGCGCTGCTCGCCCAGCTCTCCGCCGCGCCATGGAAGCTGGCGCCCGACCTGGCCCTGCGCGAGCTGCGCAGCCTGGCCGACTCGCCGTCCTTCGACGATGTCTTCCGCAGCCTCGTCCGCGGACCGCGGCAGGAGGGTGCGCCCGCCGGGACCACGGCCGGGCCGATCGTCATCGGCTGGGGGCGCCAGGACCGCCTGCTGATGCCCAGCCAGGCCGAGCGCGCCACGCAGCTGTTCCCCGACGCACGACTGCACTGGTTCGAGCGCTGCGGCCACTTCCCGCAGCTCGACCAGCCGCGCGAGACCGCCCGGCTCGTCCTAGCCAGCACGGGCTGAACCGGAACGAAAGTGCGACGCGGTTCCGGGGCCGCTTTGAGGACCCTCCTCCGAGTCGCACCCCGAGGGGGCGCCCCGGGATCAGGGTGGCGCGGCCTCACACCTCGTGGCCTCGCTCTCTGCGTTCCCAGTTCCGCGTCGCAGCAGCGAAGGTACGCGAGCCCCACGCGCCCGCGCAACCCATCGCGCGCGGAGACCCCGCATCGTCCGTGAAATAGTCTGCCGCCATGGCCGTCGAAGACATCTCCTGGGACCTCTCCCCCCTCGTCCGAGGCGAGGACGACACCGGGGCCGACCGGCTCCTCGACGAGGCCGCCGCCCGCGCCGCGGCCTTCGCCGAGCAGCACGCCGGGCGCATCGCCGGCCTCGACGGGCCGGCGTTCGCCGCCGCGATCTCCGAGCTGCAGGCGATCTCCGAGCTCGCCGCGCGCGCCGGCAACTACGCGATGCTGCGCTTCAGCATCGACACGGCCGACCCCGCGCTCGGCGCGCTGCTGCAGCGCGTGCAGGAGAAGGGCACCGCGATCGAGACGAAGCTGCTGTTCGTCGAGCTGGAATGGGCGGCCCTGGACGACGACCACGCCGAGCAGCTCATGGCCGCCGACGGGCTGGACACCGCGCGCCACTTCCTGAGGTCCGCTCGCCGCTACCGCCCCCACCTGCTGTCAGAGCCCGAGGAGCGGATCCTCACCGAGAAGGCGATCTCCGCGAACGCCGCCTGGTCGCGGCTGTTCAGCGAGCAGGTCTCCGCGATCGCCGTCCCGCTGCCCGGCGAGGACGAGCCGGTCACGCTCGACGCCGCGCTCGCGCGCCTGATGTCGGCCGACCGCGACGAGCGGCGCACCGCCGCGGAGGCGGTCACCGAGGCGCTGCGCCCCGGCCTGCGCACCCGGGCCTTCGTCTTCAACACGCTGCTGCACGACAAGGCGGTCGACGACCGGCTGCGCAGCTATCCCCACTGGCTGGCCGCGCGCAACCTCTCCAACGAGGCCTCCGACGAATCGGTCCAGGCGCTGCTGCAGGCCGTCCGCGGGCGCTATGAGATCGCACGGCGCTGGTACCGGCTGAAGGCAGAGCTGCTCGGCCTGGAGCGCCTCGCCGACTACGACCGCATGGCCGCCGTCACCGCCGACGAGGAGCCCGTCGAGTGGGAGGAGGCCAAGGACCTGGTGCTCGACACCTATGCCGCCTTCACCCCCGAGCTCGGCGACGCCGCGCGCGCGTTCTTCGACGAGCGGCGCATCGACGCGCCGCCGCGTCCGGCCAAGCGGGGCGGCGCGTTCTGCGCATATACGGTCCCCTCCGAGCACCCGTACCTGATGCTCAACTACACCGCCCGGCGCCGGGACGTGCTCGTCCTCGCTCACGAGATGGGCCACGGCCTGCACGCCGAGCTGGCCCGCCCGCGCGGAGTGTTCGAGCAGCACACGCCGCTGACGCTTGCCGAGACCGCGTCGGTGTTCGGCGAGACACTGGTGTTCGCGCGCCTGCTCGAACAGGCGCCCACGCCGCAGTCGCGCCTGTCGCTGCTGGCCGAGTCGATCGAGGGCTCGATCGCCACCGTCTTCCGCCAGACCGCGATGAACGGCTTCGAGGAGGCCGTGCACACCGCGCGTCGCGAGGAGGGCGAGCTGGCCGTCGAGCGCCTCGGTGAGCTGTGGGCGCGGTCGCAGGAGGAGATGCTCGGCGACAGCGTCGAGATCACCCCGGGCTACCGCTCGTGGTGGTCCTACGTGCCCCACTTCGTCTCCACGCCCGGCTACGTCTACGCCTACGCCTACGGCCAGCTGCTGGCACTGGCGATCTACCAGCGCTACGTCGACGTGGGCGAGTCCTTCGTGCCCAGCTACCTCGAGCTCCTGCGCGCGGGTGGCTCGCGCAGCCCCGAGGAGCTTGGCGCGATGGTGGGCATCGACCTCGCCGACCCCGGATTCTGGGACGGCGGCCTCGCGCTCGTCGAGACCCAGCTCGAGGATGCCGAGGCCGCGGCCCGCGACGCGCTCGCGCGCCGCTGAAGGCTCCGATCAGCGCGGCGCGAACGCCGAGCGCACCGCGTCGAGCGCCGGCTTGGCCGCATAGTCGGTGTCGAACAGCAGCGGGCGCTGCTCGGTCCCGATCCACGTGTGCCGGTCACCGACGCCCCACACGCTGAAGCGGGTGCACGCCGGCACCTCGTTGCACGCGCTCGCGGACTCGGCGTAGACCTCGGCCTGGCGCGCCAGGCGGGCCTCCAGCGGCCCTGGGCGCGACGTAGTGCTGACGTCCATCTCGGTGACCTGCACCTCGAGGCCGAGCGCCTCGATGCGGCGCATGCGCCCGGCGAGGGCCGCGCGCGACGGGAACAGGTCGAGGTCGACGTGGTTCTGCAGCCCGATGCCGTGCAGCGGCACGCCGCGAGCGCGCAGGTCCGCCGCCAGCGCGAGCAGGCCCTCGAACTTCGCGTCGCTGCGCTCGGCGCCGGTCTCGTTGATGAAGAGCTTCGCGCGCGGGTCGGCGTCGTGCGCCGCGCTCAGCGCCTCCTCGACATAGGCGGGGCCGATGTGGATCGCCCAGATGTTGCGCGCCAGCGTCCCGTCCGGCGCGAGCGGCTCGTTGACCACATCCCACTCGGCGACGCGCCCGCGGAAGTGGCTGACCATGGCGGCGACGTGCTCGCGCATGGTGCGCAGCAGCGTCGCCCGCGTCCACGCGCGGCCGGTGAGCCATCCCGGCAGCTGCGCCCCGAAGACGAGCGCGTGGCCGCGGACGGCCTTGCCCGTGCGCTGGGCGAAGTCGACCATCTGGTCGGCTGTCGAGAACGAGAACTTCGACTCGCGCGGGCGGATCACGTCCATCTTCATCTCGTTCTCGGGCGTGAGCGAGTCGAACTCGCGCAGGAACGTCGTGCGGTAGCGGTCTGCGGATATCTCCGACCAGCGCAGCGCGCTGCCGACCGCGACCGCGCGCGGGGCGGCGCGCAGCTCGACACGGTCGACGCGCAGCTCCGGCCGGCAGCCCCGGCTATGTCCGCCGACCGAGATCCCGACCTCGTGGTCGCCACCCGTCGTGCGCATGCGGGCGCCCACCGTCTGCCAGCGCGCGAAGCGCAGCACCCGCCGCACGAGGACCCGGCCGTTCAGGCGCACGAGCATCGTCACCGGTGAGCGGCAGCGCCCGCGCCGCGCGCGGACCAGCAGCCGCCGCGCCGCGACGTCTCGCAGCACGCCGACGGCCGCGCCGCGGCCCTGCATGACG
>JACCQW010000339.1 GCA_013813955.1 Solirubrobacterales bacterium | reverse complement strand
GGGCGGCGGTCGCGACCGCGCCCGGGCTCACCGAGCGCGCGTCGGCCAGCGCGGCCTGTACATCCTCGGTGCGCAGCCCCCCGCCCCCCACCGACGTGGGCTGCTCGGAGGCCGCGGCCGGATCGCGATCGTCGTCGCCGACCTCCTCCAGGCGGAAGAGGATCACCGTGATGTTGTCGCGCCCGCCGGCGTCGTTGGCCGCCGCGATGAGCGCGTGGCCTGCCGCCTGCAGGTCGTCGCCGGCGCGCACGATCTCCGCGACGCGCGCCTCGGGGATCATCGAGGTCAGTCCGTCGCTGCACAGCAGGTAGACGTCGCCGTCCTGCCCGCGCCAGGAGTATGTGTCGACGACCACCTCGGGCTCAGGGCCGAGCGCGCGGGTGATGATCGAGCGCTGCGGGTGCTCGTCGGCCTCCGCGGCGGTGAGCTGGCCGCGGCGGCGCATCTCCTCGACGAGCGAGTGGTCCTCGGTCAGCCGTTCGAACTCGCCGCCGCGCAGCCGGTAGGCGCGCGAGTCGCCGACGTGCGCGAAGGCCACATCACGCTCGCCGACGTGGGCGGCGGTGATCGTCGTGCCCATCCCCGCGTGCTCGTCGTCGGCCTGGGACATCTCGTGGATGCGGGCGTTCGCCTCCTGCACGCGCGCGGCGAGCAGCGCCTCGGGGCTGGCGCCCTCGTCGCCCAGGCCGGGCTCGAAGGCGTCCACCGCGATGCGCGAGGCGACCTCGCCGGCCTGCGCGCCCCCCATCCCATCGGCTACCACGAACACCGGGGCGCGCGCGAAGAAGGAGTCCTCGTTGGCCCGGCGCTGGCGGCCGGTGTCGGTGTGCGAGAAGGCGGGTTGGGCGACGCGCAGCATCAGGTTCTCAGCGGTCGTCGTAGGTGAACGTGCTGTCGCCGATCCGGATGCGGTCGCCGGAGTGCAGCGGCTGGGGCCCGCGCAGCAGCTCGTCGTTGAGGTAGGTGCCGTTCGTGGACCCCAGGTCCTCGATGACGACGATGGCCCCCTGTCGCACCAGCCGCGCATGACTGGAGGACGCGAACGGGTCGTCGAGCTGGATCTCGACGTCGCCGCGCCCGAGCGTGGCGCCCTCGGCGACGTCGTACTCCAGCCCTGACTGCAACCCCGGCACGGCCTCGACGACCAGCCGGGGAGCGACGTCGTCGTCAGACACCCCCGGCCGCGAGGCGGAGTGCACGCCGGTGGCATCTGGCGCGGGGCGGTTGCGCGGGCCGCCGCCGAATGCGCCGCGGCGCATGTCCCTCAGGGCGCTGCGCGACACCCACAGCAGGAACAGGTAGAGCACTGCGAGAAACGCGAACTTCAGGCCGACGGAGACCGGTTCGAGCATGGGCTAGCGGACCGTCACTCGAGCTCGAAGGTGATCTCGGCGGTCCCGAGCGCGATCCGGTCGCCGGCGGACAGCGCCGCCGCGCCTGACGTCTGCCGGCCGTTGACGCGCACGCCGTTGGTGGACCCCAGGTCCGACACCGTCCACGTCCCCGCGGCGGCCGGCCGGACCTCGGCGTGGCGGCGCGAGACATTGGCGTCGGAGAGGATTACCTCGCAGTCGCGGCTGCGGCCGATCACCGCGCCGCCCTGGCCGATGACGTGGCGCTTGCCCTCGGCTACCAGCAGCGCGCGCTGCGACGGGGCCGCCGCTCGCCCCTGGGCCTCGTCGACCGGCCCGCGGATCCGGTCGGCGGTCGAGTAGATCATGGTGTGGCCGTGGTCGGCCTGGACCGGCTGGGCGCCGCCGGCCGGGTCGGCGGGCGGGCGGACGAGCCGCGCCTGGATGCCGAACTCGCCCAGCGACAGGCGCTCGTCGGTGCGGAACTCGATCTGCGGGCGCGAGACCAGCGCGAGCTTCTCCCGCCGGACGTGCTCGAGCAGGTAGGCGCACAGCTCGTCGATCACCGAGTCCTCGACGCCCTCGAAGCGCTCGCGGTCCTGTGCTGACAGCCAGACCACGTACTCGTTGGGGACGTAGGTGCGCGAGACCGAGACGGTCTTGTGCTCGTCCATCTCGCGGGCGAGCTTGCGAGCGAGCTCGACCGGCCGCACCTCGGAGCGGAAGACACGACCGAACGTGCCTTCGACGAGGTCGGCGAGCTTGCTCTCGAGGTTGCGTAGCACGCTCATGGATCGGCCTCATGCTACGGACAACCGCCCGTCGCGCGGGCCCCGCGGAGCCACGGGCTACGTCCGGCTCCCGACGGCGCGGGCGGCCACGGCCACCGACCCGGCCAGGACGGCCCCGATCACCAGGCCGCGCGGGGCGGGCCCGGCCAGCGCCTCGGCCACCGCCTGGG
>JACCQW010000324.1 GCA_013813955.1 Solirubrobacterales bacterium | reverse complement strand
CGCTCGGCCTGGCGGCGGACGTCACCGACCGCGGCGCGGTCCAGCGCGCGGTGGCGACCGCGGTCGAGCGCTTCGGGGGCCTGGACGTCGTGGTGGCCAACGCGGGGATCGCGTCGCGGGGCGCGACGATGCGCGCGATGGCCACGGAGAGCTTCGAGCGCGTGCTCGAGGTCAACCTGATGGGCGTGTCGCGAACCGTCGACGCGGCGCTGGGGGAGATCGTGCGCCGCAGGGGCCATGTGGTGGTGATCGCGTCGATCTACGCCTTCATGAACGGCATCGGCGCGATCCCCTACGCGATGAGCAAGGCCGGCGTCGAGCAGCTCGGCCGCGCCCTGCGCGTCGAGCTCGCCCCGCACGGCGCGAGCGCGAGCGTCGCGTACTTCGGCTTCATCGACACGGAGATGGTCCACCGGGCCGTCGACGCCGACCCGCTCGCCGGCCGCATGCTCCAGGCGCTGCCCAGGCCGCTGCACAAGCGCCTGGCTCCGGCCGCCGCCGGTGAGGCGATCGTCCGCGGCATCGAGCGCCGCCGGCCGCGCATCGTCCGGCCCCGCCGCTGGGCGGTCCTGTCGATCCTGCGCGGCATCGTCAACCCGCTCAGCGACGCGCAGCTGCTGCGCGACGCGGAGACCCAGGCGATGGTTCGCGAGCTCGACGGGCGCGGCGGCGAGGAGCAGCCGACAACGGCGTGAGCGCGGCCCCGTGCAGCGCGAAGCTGGGCGGCGCGCTGTTCCTCCTCGCCGGCCCGGGCCTGGAGGCCGGCGTCGGCCCGTGGCTGCTGACCGGCCTGGACACCGGTGACGGGCTGCCCGGCCCGTGGGCGCTGCGGGCCGCCGGTGGGGTGCTGATCGCGGCCGGCCTGATCGTCCTCGCGGATGCCTTCGTGCGCCTCGCCCGCGAGGGCCTCGGCACACCGTCGCCCGCTGCACCGCCGAGCGTGCTGGTCGCCACCGGCGCCTATCGCCACGTGCGCCATCCCATGTACGCCGCCACGACGGCCGTGATCGCCGGCGAGGCGCTGCTGCTGCGCGAGCCGGTCCTGCTGCTCGGCGCCGCGATGTACGTGGCGACGCTCTGTGCCCTCGTGCGCTTCCGCGAGGACCCGTTGCTGCGCCGCCGCTTCGGCGCCGCGCACGACGAGTATCGCGCCGCCATCCCGGGCTGGTGGCCGCGCCTACGCCTGCGCCGCTGACCCGGGCTACGCCGTCGCGAAGTGCCCGAGCGTGCGCTCGGGGCGAACGCCGGGGAGGTGCGCGGCGAAGATGCGCTGGTAGGCCAGCTCCTCGCGCGTGCGCACGGGGGGCTTGGCGGCGTCCTGCGTGTGCCGGCGCAGCTCCTGCGGCGAGACGGTGGCCTCCATCGCCCCCGTCAGGACGCCTGCCGCCCCGCTGCCGTCGCCGAACTCCGCCTTCTCGCGCCACAGCAGATCATCCGGCAGCCAGCCGGTGAAGGCCGCGCGCAGGATGCGCTTCTCGGGCCGGCCGGGCCCGCACAGCTTCCACGCGGGCGGCAGGCGCAGCGCGAGGGCGATCACCTGGCGGTCGAGGAAGGGCACCCGCGCCTCGAGGCCGTGGGCCATCGTCACGCGATCGCAGCGCTGCAGGTTGAGGTGGTGCAGGCCCTGGACGGTGCGCAGGAGCTCGGCGTGCAGCGCGCCGGGGCCGTCGAGATCGCGCAGGTAGGCGTACCCCGCGAACAGCTCATCCGCGCCCTCGCCGGTGAGGACGACCTTCACGTGGCGCGCGGTCATCTCGGCGAGCAGGTAGTTGGGCACGGCGCTGCGCACGAGCGAGGCGTCATAGTGCTCGATCGCCTGCACGACGCGCTCCACGCAATCGAGCGCGTCGCGAGCGGTGTAGATGCGCTCGCGGTGCTCCGTGCCGAGGTGGGCGGCGGCCCGCCGCGCGGCCACCAGGTCCGGGCTGCCCTCCACGCCCACCGCGAAGGTCTGCAGCCGCTCGCCGTGACCGGCCAGCTCCCGTGCGGCGATGGCGGCGATCAGCGTGGAGTCCAGGCCGCCGGAGAGGAACACGCCGACCGGCACGTCGCCCATGAGCTGGCGGCGCACCGCCGCGACGAGGCCGTCACGGATCTCGGCCAGCGCCTCCGGACCCGGCTCCTGGCCGGCGCGGCGCTCGGCCACGGCCTCGGCCTCGGGCACGTGGGGGACGGCGCGGGCGAAGCGCCGCAGGCCACGCTCGGGCGTCCAGTGGTGGCCCGGGGGAAACGCCTCGACGTGCTCGCGCCACCCGGGCTCGAACGCGCTCATCTCCGAGGCGAAGCGGACCTCGCCGCGGTGCCGGGCCCAGTACAGCGGCTTGATCCCCACCGGGTCGCGTGCGGCGACGAAGAAGCCGGTCTCGTCGGCGGCGACCAGGGCGTACATCCCCTCGAGCTCACCGAGCGCGTCCGGCCCGCGCTCGTCGAGCAGCGCGAGCGCCACCTCGTTGTCCGAGCCGGTCGCCGATCGCACGACGCGGAGCCCCGCGCGGACCTCGGCGTGGTTGTAGATCTCGCCGTTGCCGACCAGCCAGCGGTCCCCGGTCGCGTTGATCAGCGGCTGTCGCCCGCCCTCCACGTCGACGATCGACAGGCGGGTGTGGCCGAGCCAGCCGGCATCGAGGTCGACCTCGCCGCGGTCGTCGGGGCCGCGGTGGGCCAGGCGCTCGAGCATGCGCCCGCCTTCGCCCAGGGCCGGCACGCCGTGCGCTGCCGCTATGCCGCACACGTCAGCCGGCCGCCACGAGCTCGGGACCACTCGGCGTGTAGGTCGCCGGCCGCCGGCCCGCGAGGTGCGAAAGCTCCAGGCGCGCGCGATCGACGGCGCCGGGCGCGTC
>JACCQW010000321.1 GCA_013813955.1 Solirubrobacterales bacterium | reverse complement strand
ATGACGGCGATGAGCACGACGCCTCCGGCGAGCACGACCTGCACGGTGCTCATGGGCGCCAGCGCAAGGGCGGCGACGTGGAACGCGAACGCGGTGGCCGCGACGGCCATGCCGATCACGAACCACTTCTGCGAGAAGAGGGACTTGCCGCTGCGGAGCGGATGGCGCAGATCGACCGGGCAGGCCAGACAGGCGCCCTTGTGCTTCAAGAAGAAGCCTAGGTTGGTGACGATCGCGCAGAGCAGCGCGAGCAGGATGCCGAGTTGAAGTGTCATGCAGAAGTGAGTTCGACGGGCCTGGCGCGACGCCCCGCCTTGTATTGCCTTGCCCTGTGTCTCGTCGGCGCAACCCCGCGCAGGCTTGGCCGGACACCGTCGTGGCGGAACGGTACCGAGAACGGGCCGCCGTCACGCCGGGAGTTGTCAGATCGCGCGATCACGGGGTCCGTGTCCGCAGATTCACCGCAGATCAAGGCGCATGCGTCGCATCCCGGCGACAGCGAGGGCGCATGTTCTGGGAGGGCAGCCCCGAGGCCGAGCGTCCCAGAAGCTGTGGACATTCGCGGACTGGAGCGGGGCGGCGTAAGCGCGTCCAACCCGGGTACGGTTACGCCGTGCACCGTCGCGCCGCGCGCCTGCTCGACCGCGTGCTGCTCACCACGGTGCGGGCGATCCTGGAGTTCGTCGAGGACCGCGGTCACCGCGACGCCGCGCAGATCAGCTTCTTCGCTGCGCTGTCGGCGATCCCGCTCGCGATGCTGCTGGTGGGAACCTTCGGGCTCATCTTCGACGAGGCGGAGGTCCGGGAGCGCGTCATCACCACGGCGTTCGACTCGGTCCCGCTCGTGCAGGACGCCGAGCGCGCGCGCCTCGAGCGCACGGTGAGCGACGCACTGGACAACGTGGGCAAGATCGGCCCGGTCTCCGTGGTGCTGCTGCTCGTGGCGGCCACGGGCGTCATGGGCGCACTGCGGCACTCGATCAACGTCGCGTGGGACATCGAGGCGCGCCCGTCGGTGCTGCGCCGCAAGGCTTTGGATCTCGCGCTGGTCACGGGCGCGACGATCCTCCTGCTCGTCTCGCTGTCGCTGAGCGTGACGCGCGGAGCGGCCGACGCCGTCGGCGGGGCGGGGAACGGCGGCGCGGTCCTCGCGTTCCTGCTCGACGCGGTCAGCGAGGTGCTGCCGTTCTTGTTCGTCGCCGCCGTCGTGCTCTTCCTCTACCGCGTCCTGCCCGTCGAGCGCCAGCGTGTCCGCCACATCTGGCCGGGAGCGCTCGTGGCCGCCGCAGGACTCTTCGCGGTCAAGCTCGGCCTCGAGCTCTACCTCGAGCACCTCGCCGACTTCGGCGCGCTGTACGGCTCGCTCGGCGCGCTCATGGCTCTGCTCCTGTTCGTCTACGCCGCGGCCAACGTGCTCGTCTTCGGCGCGGAGTTCGCCTCGGAGTGGGCGCGGCTGCCACCGGACGCCGTCGTGCGCCGCACGGTGCGCACCGCCCGGCACCGCGTCCTGGCCCGCCTGCCCGGGCGCTGAGCGGCTGCCCCGAGCAGTTCATCCCCGCGCCCGAGCTGGTGGGGTACCGTGGCTCTGCCCCCAACGGGCGCATAGGCACCGGCCCGACGTCCAATCCCGAGGTGACCGCATGAAGATGGTGTTGGCGTACATCCGCCACGAGGCCTTCGAGCCGATCCGCAGCGATCTGCTGAACCTCGGCTTCCCGTCCCTGTCGGTGAGCGAGGTCAAGGGCTCGGGGCGCCAGAAGGGGATCACCGAGCGGTACCGCGGCGCGGAGCTGACCAACTACCTGCGCCCGAAGGTCAAGATCGAGTGCGTGGTGGCCGACCGCGATGTGCGCACGATCGTCGACTGCGTGCTCAAGCACGCGCGCACGGGCGAGGTGGGCGACGGCAAGGTGCTGGTCATGCCGGTCGAGGAGGCCTTCCGCGTGCGCACGGGCGAGTCGGGCGAGGAGATTCTGCAGGCCCACGAGGAGAAGGGCTGAACCCCGGGCAATCCGATGCAGGACGCAGAGCTGCTGCAAGCGCTGGCGGCGAACACGGCGTTCTTGCGCGGCGTCGGGGTCGCCAGCCCCGGCGCGCGGCTGATCGAGCGTGACGGGCTGCTGGCGACCGTGGTGCCGACCTGTCCGCAGCGATCGATCGTCAACTCCGTGATCTACCACGAGCCGGCGGCGCTGGCGCCGGCCTACGACGAGCTCGAGGCCACCTACGCGGCGGCAGGGGTGCAGGCCTGGACGGTGTGGGCGTCACCAGCCGACACGGAGGTGACCGCGTTGCTCGCCGCGCGCGGGCACGTGCTGGACGCCGCTCCGCAGATGATGGGCATGGGCCTCGACGAGCTGCCCGCCGCGCGGCCCAACGGACCCGCCGACTGGGATCGCGCGATCGAGCCGAGCGTGCTCGGCGCCATCAACGACGAGGCCTACGGCTACGGACGCTCCCTCCGGGACGCGTTCGCGCACTTCCCGCTCGGGGCCGCCCACTGGTATGTCGCCCGCCTGGAGGGAGAGCCCGTCACCTGCCTGATGGCGCTCGACCAGGGCACCGACACGGACATCGACATGGTCGCGACGCGGCCGCAGGCGCGCGGGCGCGGGCTCGTGACCGAGCTGCTCGCCCACGCGCTGTTCGACGCGCGCGAGCGCGGGATGCGCAGCACGACGCTCGTGGCGTCCAAGCTCGGCCGCCCGGTCTACGAGCGGCTCGGCTACCGCGCGCTCGGCCCGATCGAGCTGTGGGAGCGCCGGGGGTAGCTTGGCACGGCAGGCCGGCCGAACGTCCAGTCGGCGCCCTCAGCGGCCCACGCCGGCCAGCCCCTCGATCGCGAGCTCGAGGTTTCTTCGCCTCGCCTCAAAGAATTCCACGATGCGCGCGCCGCCGAGTTAGAGTCGCGCCGTGCGGGGCAGCCCAGGGATGGCGCGCAGAGACGACGCGGGCACGCGGGCACCGGCCATTCCTAGGGTTCGCGCGCGGGCGAAGACGACGCTCGCCGCCGGCGTCGCGGTGCTCGTGGGCGCCCTGGCGCTCACGCTGTTTCTGACCGATGCGCTCCGTGGCCCCGAGCTGGGCTCGGTCGACCAGCGCTTCGCGATCCGCGGGGCTCCACCCGAGCCCAGGGACGTCGCGGTCGTCGTCATCGACGCCGCGACCTTCGACGCCGAGGATGAGGGGGGTGTCGGGTTGCAGTGGCCCTTCCCGCGCGAGACGCACGCCAAGGTCATCGACCGCCTGCGCCGCGACGGCGCCCGGGTCATCGCCGTCGACATCCAGTTCACGGAGCGCACGGACGTGCGCAACGACAGCGCGCTCATAGCGGCGATCGATCGCGCTCCGCGCATCGCCTTGGCCACCACCGAGGTCGCGGCCGACGGCAGCACGCGCGTCCTCGGCGGCGACGAGGTCCTGAAGACGATCGGCGCGCGGGCCGGCAACGCCCTGTTCCCCAACGACCCGGGCGGGGTCATCCGGCGCATGCACCGGGAGACCCAGGGGCTGGCCACCCTGCCGATCGCCACCGCCGAGCTGGCAAGCGGAGAGCAAATCGTCGAATCGAAGCTGGGCGGGCCGAGCGCGTGGATCGACTACCGCGGTCCACCCGGCGCGATCCGCACGGTCTCCTACGCGGACGTGTTCCATGGGCGCTTCGCCGCGGGCACGTTCCGGGGGCGCGTCGTCGTCGTCGGGCCCAGCGCCCCGTCGCTGCAGGACGTGCACCCGACCTCCACGGCGACACAGAATCTCATGTCCGGCGCCGAGATCCAGGCGAACGCGGTCTGGACGGCGCTGCACGGCTTCCCGCTGCAGCCGCTGCCGCGGTGGCTGGCCGCCCTCATCATCGTGGCCATGGGCATCGCGGCCCCCCTGGGCTTCCTCGCGCTGGGGGCGCGGCGGTGCATCGTGGCGGTCGCACTGCTGGGGGTGGCCTATGCGGTCGTCGCGCAGTTGCTGTTTGGCGAGGGGACGATCATGCCGTTCGTCTACCCGCTCGGGGCGCTGGGGCTCGGCCTGATCGCCGTCCTCGGCCTGCTCGTCGTGACCAGCGCCTTCGAGCGCGAGCGCGTCCGGGACATGTTCTCGCGCTTCGTGCCGGAGGCGGTCGTCCACGAGGTGCTCGATCGCACCGACGAGGACCTGCGCCTCGGCGGTGAGCGCCGCGTCGCGACCGTCATGTTCAGCGACCTACGCGGCTTCACGAGCTACGCGGAGTCCTGCCCGCCCGACGAGGTCATCGACGTCCTCAACCGCTACCTCACCGCCATGAGCGACATCATCCTCGACCACGGCGGCACGCTGGTGGCCTACATGGGCGACGGGATCATGGCCGTCTTCGGCGCGCCGATCGAGCAGGATGACCACGCCGACCGCGCGCTGGCGGCGGCGCGGGAGATGGCCGGCCCTGCGCTGGAGGCATTCAACGAGTGGATGGCCTCGGAGAACGTCGGGCCCGGCTTCCGCATGGGCGTGGGGATCAACAGCGGCGTGGTGATGTCGGGCAACGTGGGATCACAGCGCCGCCTGGAGTACACCGCGATCGGCGACACCACCAACACCGCGGCGCGCCTGGAGGGGATGACCAAGGGCACGCCGTACATGGTCTTCGTCGCGGACTCCACGCGCTCGATGCTGCACGACGAGGCGCTGGACCTCGTGCACGTCGATCGGATGGAGGTCCGCGGCAAGAAGGCGCCGATCAGCGTGTGGGGGATCCCGGACCGAACCTCAGAAGTGGTCCCGCCCGCCGCCGGGCCGGCC
>JACCQW010000267.1 GCA_013813955.1 Solirubrobacterales bacterium | reverse complement strand
GCGCAGCGGGCGGCGCGCGATCGGCGCCGCCGCGCTGCCCACCAGGGCGCCTCCGCGTTCCCGGCCGCGCGCCGCCATCGCATCCGCGGTCGACGCGCCGAGCAGGAGCGCGACGATCGCCTTCGTCCCGGCGGGGGTGCGCAGGGCGTCGACGCGCCCATAGGCGAGCTGGGCGCCCACGAGCGCCCCGAACAGCAACTTGAAGGCCCGCATCGCCCCGGACACTAGGACGGGCCCGCCCCGCCTGTCGGGCTAGACACGGGCGCGGGCGGCGACCAGCAGCTTGCGCGACCGCGGCACGACCGCGCGCCCCGGACGCGCCCCGTACCCGTCGCGCTCGATCTGGCGCAGGATCTCGCGGTACATCGCGGCGGCCGATGCGATCGCCCGCCGCCCGGAGCGCAGCATCGCGATGCCCTCCAGGCCCTCGTCGTAGAGCGCGTCGGCACGGGCGATCTGATCGCGCAGCAGAGCCTCGCGGCTCGCGGGCCGGGGCACCACGCCGGTCGAGCCGAAGCTCTCCAGCGTCGCGCGGGCGAGATAGACGCGGCCGTTGGCCAGATCCTCGTCGATGTCGCGCAGGATGTTCGTGCGCTGCATCGCCTTGCCCAGCGCGGCCGCATGCTGCGCCGCCGCCGGGTCGCTGGTGCCCAGGACGGCGGCCATCACGACCCCGACCGTCCCGGCCACGCGGTAGCAGTACTCGTCGAGCTCGGCCTCCGTGGCGATCGCCCCGCCATCCAGGTCGTCGCGCATGCCGCGGCAGAAGTCGGCGACCGCGGCGCGCGGCAGGTCGTGGCGCGCGCACACCGAGGCCAGCACGCCGGCCTCACGGCCCTCGGCTGCGCCGCCCGAGCACCACGCCTCGAGCAGGGCGAGCCGCTCGCTCGCTCGCGGGTCGCCGGTGTCGACGAGGTCGTCGAGCGTGCGAAATACGAGGTACAGCCGGTAGACGTCGTCGCGTAGCCCCCGTGGCAGCAGCCGGGAGGCCAGCGCGAACGTCCGGCCCACCCGGCGCGTCGTCGCGCGGGCCTCGGTCAGCAGCACGTCGTCAGATCGGGCTCGCAGCA
The DNA here is from genome assembly GCA_013813955.1 of Solirubrobacterales bacterium. Classification (GTDB taxonomy): domain Bacteria; phylum Actinomycetota; class Thermoleophilia; order Solirubrobacterales; family Solirubrobacteraceae; genus CADCVQ01. The sequence goes on along the minus strand of JACCQW010000267.1, from coordinate 3,986 downwards.
CGCCGCCTCCTGCTCATCGGGGGTGCGGGGAAGTCACGCGCGATGAGCCCGGTGGTCACCTCGGCGCCGAGCAGGACGCCCGGGATCCCCGCCCCGGGATGCGTGCCCCCGCCGGCGAAGTAGAGCCCTCGAAGCTTGCGGTCGCGGTTGTGCTGGCGAAACCACGCCGACTGGTGCAGGGTGGGCTCGACCGCGAACGCGTTGCCCCACGCCGCGCCGAGGTCGCGCTCGAAGTCCGCGGGGGTCATCTCGCGCTCCACCACGGTGGCCGCGCCCAGGTCCTCGAGCCCGAACGTGGTCTCGAGGTCGGCGACGAGCGCGTCACGCAGCGGTCGCGCCCGCTCGGACCAGTCGATGCGCTCGCGGCGCTGGTTGGGCACGGGCAGCAGCACGCACAGCGAGTCGCCCCCCGGCGCGGCCATCCCGGGCTCGGTCCGGGCCGGCGCGTGGACGTAGGTCGAGAACGTGGCCGCGATCCGCCCGCGGCGCGTGACGTCGCGGATGAAGTCCCGGTAGCCGGTGCCCACGAGCAGCGTGTGGTGCGCCAGCGTGTCGAACGTGCGGTCGGTGCCCAGGTACAGCAGGTAGCAGGACATCGTCGGCGTCAGCGGCCGCAGCGGTGCGCGCCGGCCGGTCAGCTCGTGGGTGCGCAGCACGTCGGCGTTGGAGACCACGACGTCGGCCCGGAGGCGCTCACCACCCTCGAGCACGACGCCGGTGACCGCGCCGTGCTCATGCTCGATGCGCTCCACGCGCGTCGAGCAGCGCACGTCGAGCGCGCGGGCCAGCGCCTCGACGATCGAGTACACGCCGCCGCGGGCGTACCAGACCCCGTCGAGGAACTGCAGGTACACCAGCGCGCCGTAGATCGCGGGCACGCGAAACGGGTCGCCGCCGATGAACAGCGAGTGGAAGGAGAACGCCTCGCGCACGCGTGGGTGCTCGAAATGGCGGCACACCGAGCGCCACAGCGGAAGCGCGGCGCCGAGGCGGACCATGCGCGGGGTGAAGGCGAGCAGGTCGCGGGCGCGCTCGAACGGCCTGCGCCCCGCGTCGAGGATCCCCTCCTCGTAGATCGGCTTCATCGCGGCCAGGAAGCCGTCGAAGGCCGCCGCGTCGCGGGCGGAGAACTTCGCCAGCTGCTCGCGCATGCGCCCGCGGTCGCCGACGAAGTCCAGGTGCTCCTCCTCCTGCGCCCAGCGGATCCGGTAGAAGGGGTCCAGGCGCTGCAGGACCACCTCCGCGTGCAGGTCCAGCCCGGCCGCCGCGAACGTCTCCTCCAGCACCCAGGGCATCGTGATCAGCGACGGGCCGGTGTCCCATGTGTACCCGGCGTCGCGCAGCTGCCCCGCCCGGCCACCCGGACGCGGCTGCGCCTCCACGACGGTCACGTCGTGCCCTGCGCCCTGCAGGCGCAGGGCGGCGCCCAAGCCGCCGAGACCTGCTCCCACGACGACGACCCTCATCGGCCACTGGGGGCGGCGGACATCAGGGGCTTCTACGGGGCGGACGCGGCCATGGCCTACCGGGAGCGTCTCAGAAAGACGCCCCCGGCATGCCCCTGGCTCTCGCGTCAGCGCGAGGAGAGCGCGAGGGAGTCGTCGTCGGCTCCCTCGCGGGCCTCGGTCTCGAGCAGCTCTCGCGCCCTGACCTCGGCGATCAGCAGCTTGGTCCTGGGGCGTCGTTCAGACAACACCCCGTTCACGCGCCCGCTGCACAACCCATCCGCGCCGGCTTCAGTCGCGTCGCCGACGGAGGGTGACGAGCGTCACCGCCAGCCCCCCCAGGATCAGCGCGACCCCGGCCAGGCGCAGGCCCGTCATCAGGCTGTCGCCGCGTGACGACGGGTCCACGACGACCCGTGCGCCGACGATGTCCTGCTTGCTCGAAGCGGCGGTCCCGGCGCGGGTGTCGCTCCACACCGCGAACGCTCCAGCGTCGGCGGACGCGAGCCCCAGGCGGCTGCCGAGGTCCGCTAGCCCGCGCTCGCTGCCCAGGCCGATCCTCGAGTCGAAGGGCCGGCTGGACAGCACGACACGGGGGCTCGTGAACGTCCGCCCGCCGTCGTCGGAGGACTGCAGCGACACCTCGTTGCGCACGTCGCGGCGCCGGTCGTCGCGCCGGTCGTAGTAGACGACGTCAAGACGGCCGCCCGGAGCCACCGCGAGCCTGGGCAGGTACTGCGTGGTGCCGTCGTCCCGCGGCGTGTCGTTGACGCGCACGGGATCGCTCCACGCGGTCGACCCGGGCGCCAGCGACCACACCAGCACGTCGGACTTCCCCCGCCGGGCGTCCTCGAAGCCGACATACAGACGCCCGTCGCGGCGGTCGACGGCCAGGGACGGCGACGGGGGCAGGAAGACGACGAAGCGTCGCGTCGCCATCACGCGCTCGTCGACCACCGACTCCCCCCAGGTGGTCCCGCGGTCGCGTGAGCGGGCGACCACGAGCGAGAAGCGCCCGGGGTAGGGCGGCCCGCCGACGGCGTCGTGGGCGCCCTCGTAGTCAAGCCGGTCTTGCCCGACGTCGAGGAACAGCACGTAGAGCTCGCCGTCCGGCCCCACGGCGGCGGAGGGCGCCAGCACGCGCCCGCGGCGGGGGTCGCTGACGCGCACCGGGCGTCCCCAGCTCGCGCCACCGTCATCCGAGCGCGCGGCCATCACCGGATTGCCGGGTCCGGTGAACCGCAGGCTGCCCACCTCGCGCGCCTGCAACCAGGTCGCGTACAGGCGGCCGGGCGTACCGGGGTCGGCGGCGATGCGCACCTGGAACGCGAGCGGGCCCGTAACCCGGCGGGGCGTGCCCAGCGTGCGGCCCGAGTCCCGCGAGCTGGCGACCCAGACCGCCGCCGGGGTGTTGCCCACCCCGCGCAGCGTCACGTAGGAGAAGTGCAGCGTCCCGTCCGGCCCGAAAGCCGCGTCGGGGGCGTAGCACTTGCGCGCGGGGCCCGCCGGGATCGGCACGCGCGTGCGCGTCCAGCGCGAACCCCCGTCGGTGGAGACGTGCAGCGTGCAGGAGAAGTCCGGCGAGTCGATGCGGCTGGTGACCGCGAGGTTGTCGCGATCCCGGGGGTTGCGCACCACCGTGGGCGAGTTGTGCGCGCTGATGTCGGCGAGGTCGCCGGCGCCGATGTTCACGGGGCGGTCGGAGCCCGCCAGCCGAACCGAGACGTCCGTGTCGATGAGCTGCGCGCCGAACAGCACTGCCGCCCCGCCGAGTGCCAGGAGGCCACCCGGGAGCAGGCCACGTCGTGCGGAGGGGCGGTCGTCGGTCACGGGCGGGACCGTAGCCCATCGCCGCTGAGGCACAATGCCATCGATGCAAGCTCTCTCCCAGGTCCGGTGGTCCACGGCGCTCGCGGGCCTGGCCGTGTGGGCGACCACCGTGCCGTGGCTGGCCGAGGCCGTCGGGCTCGAGCTCGACGTCTCGCCGCGGCTGGAGATCGTCGACCACGTCATCCCGGGGGTGGTCATGCTCGCCGCCGCCGCGCTGCTCGCCGCCCGCGGCGGCCCGCGCGGCAGCCTGGTCTGGCTCGGCGTCGCCGCGATCGCGTTCCTGACCGGTTTCTGGATCACCGCGACCCATGTGCCGCTGATCCCCGACGCCCTCGACGGGGCCGCTCCCTGGGGCGCTGCGCTCGTGCACCTGAGCACCGGCCCGCCCATCATGCTCCTCGGCCTTTGGCTGCTGCTGCGCGGTCCGAGCTCTGACAACGCGGCGCACACCTAGCCCGGAGCTCCGCACCGCGGAACCTGCTGCGGCATGATCTCCACGCCATGTCCGCCCCCACCCTCCAGCCGCTGCTCCCGCATCGACGCTGGATGTCGCTGTCGCCGGCGGTCCTCGTCCTCGTCCTCGCGGTGGCGTTCGCCGCCTGCGGCGGTGACGACCAGCCCGCGCGCGTCGCCGCCGAGCCATCGGCCGGAAGCTGGCGCACGTGGGTGCTCGACGACGCGGACGCGATCGAGGTCGCGCCGCCGCCGGCC
>JACCQW010000259.1 GCA_013813955.1 Solirubrobacterales bacterium | reverse complement strand
GCGCAGGCGGTGGCGGCGTGGGCTTGGGCGCCGGGGGCGGGGCCGGCGTCTGGGCCTCGGCCTCGGTCGCCTGCGCGCCGTTGGTCGGCAGCGGACGGCCCTCGATCGCGGCGACGGCGGTGTCCTCGTCGACGGCGGACGCGGCGGCCTTGACCTGGACGCCGGCAGCGTGCAGCTTGGCGAGCACGTCCTTGGAGGACATGTCGTGTGCCTTCGCGAGTTCGTGAACGCGGACCTTGGCCATCAGAGTGAGTCTAGAAGGTCGGGATCGACAGGCACCGCCGCTCGAAACGAGCGTGCGAAGGCGTTGCGGGCCAGGGCCCGCTCGGCGCACGCACGATCGCAGACGTAGGCCCCGCGGCCGGGACGGCGCTGCCCGGGGTCGGCCTGCACGCCCCCGGCCGCGAGCACCACCCGGCGCAGCTCGGCCTTGGGTCGCACGGCCCCGCAGCCGACGCAGCGCCGCTGGGCGACGGCTATGAGGTCGCCTCGTCGGGCTCGCCGACCGGCTCGGCGGCCTCGGGGGTGGGCTCCAGCGCATCCTCCGCCGGGACCTCCACGGGCGCGGCGACCGCCTCCGGCGGATCCTGCAGGGGCTCCTCCCCGACGGGCTCCTCCCCGACGGGCTCCTCCTCGCCGGGCTGCGGGCCGCCGGCCATGTGGTCGGTCGGCTGGTCGGCGAGCGCCTGATGGGCGTCCAGGCCGCAGTAGCGCGAGCTCGGAAGGGCGGCGTTGGGGCAGCGCCGGCCGGTGGACATGATCGCCGCACAGCGACCCTGGGTCTCTTCCTCCTCGTAGCCGGACTCCTGCTCCTCCTCGGCGAACTCGGTCTCGGACTTGATGTCGATCCGCCAGCCGGTCAGGCGGGCGGCGAGCCGGGCGTTCTGGCCCTCGCGGCCGATGGCGAGCGAGAGCTGGTCATCGGGGACGATGACCGTCGCCTGCTTGCCGTCGTCGTCGACGAGCACCTCGCGCACGCGGGCAGGGCTGAGCGCCTTGGCCACGAACCGGGCGGGCTCGTCGTTGTAGGGGATGATGTCGATCTTCTCGCCGCGCAGCTCGGAGACGACCATGCGCACGCGGGAGCCGCGCGGGCCGACGCAGGCGCCGACGGGATCGACGCCGTCGGCGTGGGAGACGACGGCGATCTTGGAGCGGTAGCCGGGCTCGCGGGCGACGTTGGCGATCTCCACGAGGCCATCGGCGATCTCGGGCACCTCGAGCTCGAAGAGCTTCTTGATGAGCTCGGGGTCGCGGCGCGAGACGATGATCGAGGGGCCCTTCGTCGAGGGCGAGACTTCCTTGATGACGGCCTTGACGCGCTGGGAGTGGTCGTAGCGCTCGCCGTCGACCTGCTCGGACTTGGGCAGCAGCGCCTCCACGCGCTCGCGCAGCTGCACGAGCGTGTAGCGGCTGTCGGACTGCTGGACGATGCCGGTGATCAGCTCGCCGACCCGGTCGCGGTACTCCTCGAACATCATGTCGCGCTCGGCCTCGCGGATGCGCTGCAGGATCACCTGCTTGGCCGTCTGGGCGGCGATCCGCCCGAAGTCGCCGGGCGTGACGTCGCGCTCGTCGATCTGGTCCTTGTACTCCGCGAACTTGGCCGGATCGATCTCGGGGTCCTGGGGCTCGATCATCTCCCCCGTCTCCGGGTCGTAGACCGTGCCCTCGTCGATGGTCTCAACGATCAGGTGAGCCTCGAGGCGCTCGGGGATGATCAGCTCGATGACGCGGAAGTCCGCCGTCTCGGGATCGAGCTCGACCCGCGCGTACTTCGCGCTGTCGGGCTGCTTCTTGTAGGCCGACAGCAGCGCATCCTCCAGGGCGACCCGGAGCTTCTCGGGAGCGATGCCCTTCTCGCGGCCGAGAACGGTCATGGCCTCCAGGATCTCGCGTGACATGGGCTACTCCTCGATCAGGTGGGAACGGTGGATGTCGGCGTAGGGGATGGCGACCAGGCCGTCGCCGGCGGCGATCGTCACCTCGTCGTCGGAGGCGCCGACGAGCTCGCCGGTGAAGGACCGCTGGCCGTCGTGCTCACCGCGGGTGCGCACGCGGGCCCGGCGGCCCAGATAGCGGCGGAAGTGCTGGGGCTTGGTCAGCGGGCGCTCGGTGCCCGGGGAGGAGACCTCCAGCGCGTAGCGCTCGCGCAGGTCGGCGAGCTGGTGGGTGACGCGCTCGCACAGCGCGAGCGTCACGCCGTCGGGATGGTCGATGAACAGCCGCAGGGTGGACACCCCGACGACCTCCGCTAGCAGCACCTCGACGTCGGGCTCGGCCTGGGCCAGGCGTGCCTCTATGTCGGTCTGGATGGTGCTCATGCGGAGTTCTCCTCCTGACAACAAAAAAAGCGGGCGAGCGCCCACTTTCGGTCCTGGCCACCGGCCGCTGGCCGGTGCGAAAGCTGTCACGCGAGAATAGCACCGTGAGCGCGATCGCCCCCACCGTCCAGGCCTACCTGGAAGGGCTCGATGCCGACTGGCGGCGGCTCGCCGACGGCGAGTGGGGACTGAGCCTGGATGCCGCGGGTTGGCCGTTGCACGTGGGGGTCGCGCTGCGCGACGGGCTGCTGCGCGTGCAGGCCGAGGCGCTCGCGCCCGACCGGGTCGCCGACCACGAGCTGCTGCACCGCAACCGCGGCCTGCGGCTCGTGCGCTACGCCCACGCGGGCGACGGCACCGTGTGGGTGCAGGGCGAGGTGCCCGAGGCCGCGGTCGACTCCGCGCTGATCGACCGGCTGCTCGGCGCGGTGGTCGGCGCGGCGATCGCCGCCCGCGAGCGCGCGGGCCCTCAGGCGGCCTGAGCGCGCGCCCGCGCGCGCTCGAGGTACAGCTTGTAGTCGGCACGGTCGGGCTGCAGACAGCAGGCCAGGGCGAGCGGGTGGCGCGCCTCGGCATGGCGGCCCAGCTGCTGCAGCGAGCGGCCCAGGCAGAAGAGCGCGAAGTCGTTGGTCGGCGCGTGCTCGACGACGGCCGCGAACTCCTCGGCCGCCTCGCCGTAGCGCTGCGACTGAAACAGCGCGCGGCCGAGCGCCTCGCGGATCGAAGTCTTGTCGGGCTCGAGGTCGCGAGCGCGCGCGAGCGGCACCGCCGCCGCATGGAAGTCGCGCTCCTCCAACAGGCGCGTGCCGTTGCGAAACAGCTCGTAGACGTTGTCGGAGGTCATGCCTTCGAGGAT
>JACCQW010000244.1 GCA_013813955.1 Solirubrobacterales bacterium | reverse complement strand
GCCAACGGCTGGTCGAGGTGCGGACGCTCGCAGCGACCGCGATCGCGCGGGACCCCGCGGCCGCCGACTGGCTCGGCCGGCGGCCCGGCCAGCTACTGAAGTACCTCGTCTGCCGGCGGTTCGCTTCGGTGCCCGCGCAGGAGATCGCGGAGACGGTGTGGGGCTTCACGGGGTTCGCCTCGTCGGGCAGCGTGCGCCACTGCGTGCACGAGCTTCGCGAGCGCCTCGAGCCCGACCGCGAGGCGGGTGCGCGGTCCACGTCGATCGTCGCGCGGCAGGGCGGCTACACGCTGGATCCCGCCGCCGTCGGCGTCGACGCCGACGACTTCGCCGTGCACGTGCGTCGCGGCCTGGTCGCGCGGGCCGCGGGTCTGCCGGAGGTGGCGACCGTCCACCTGCGCGTGGGGGTGGCCATGTACCGCGGGGAGTTCATGGCCGACGAGCCGGAGGCCGCGTGGGCGGTCGCCGAGCGCGAGCGCCTGCGCGAGCACCTGGAGGACGCGCTCGTGGCACTCGCGGGTCTGCGGGCCGCGGCGGGCGACCTGGACGGCGCACTCTGCTGCCTTCGCCGTGCCGCGGAGCTCGAGCCGTTTGACTGCGACGTGCACCGCTCGCTGATCACCGTGCTGCTGCGCCAGGGCCGACACAGCCGTGCCCAGCGCTGCTATGCGGCGTTCGCGGCGCGCCTGGAGCGCGAGTTGCACCGGCAGCCCGGGTTCGAACTGGCCGACCTGGCCGGCGAGCTGCTCGACCCGGCCGGCGAACTGCCCGGCGCTCAGGCGGAGCCGCAGACCCTGAGCCCGTAGGCCCGGGCCCGCGCCCGGGCGCGCCGGCCGACGTCATCGATCCGGCGCCCGACCGACGCGATGGCCCCGCGATCGCCGCGCGCAGCTGCGTCGGCGAGCTCGCCGAGCAGGTCGCTCTGCTCGCCGAGAAGCGCGAGGTAGTCACGGAAGATGTCAGCGTCCCGGCGGGGCACGGGCGGCCCGCTCAGCTCGGCGACCGCGCCGCGGACGAGGTCGGCGACGCGGCGTGTGCGGGCCAGCCCGTCGCCCTCGGTCTCGGCACCGGTCTTGCGAAAGCGCGTGCATACCCGGTCGACGAAACGCGCGAACGCGGCCTTCCCCGGCCCGCTGGGAGCCGGCACGCCCTCGAACTCCTCGGAGGCGCCGCGGCGAGGCTCGTCACCGGATCCCTCCCGCGTGGTCGCGGCCCCACCGGGGTCGGACGCCGGCGGCGGATCATCCGAGCCGCAGGCGGCGAGTAGGCCGGCCGTCACGAGGACGAGCAGCGCCGCGCGGGCGCGCGGCGGGATGCGCAGGAAAGAGGTCATCAGACGCGAATCAGGGGGGCCGGGTGGCCCCCCTGATCGCATCCTACGTGCCTTGGTTCAGGCCTGTCGCAGAGAACCTCAGAGTCCGAGGTTCCTGTTCAGCGAGCAGGCGACCTCCACGAGGAACTGACCCAGCCCCTCGTCGCTGTCGCCGCGGATACCGTCACCCAAGCTGAACACGATGCCGCTCGCGACACCGTCGGGACCCTCGCTACCCACGTCGCTGCACTGCGGAGGCACCGGCTGACAGTCGCCCGCGTCGTCACGGACCTGCCCGTCAGGACACGGCTCCGGCTGACAGTCGCCCGCGTCGTCACGGACCTGCCCGTCAGGACACGGCTCCGGCTGACAGTCGCCCGCGTCGTCACGGACCTGCCCATCGGGACACGGCTCCGGCTGACAGTCGCCCGCGTCGTCACGGACCTGCCCATCGGGACACGGCTCGGGCTCCTCGGGCTCCTGGCAGTCCGGGTCGTCGTTGTTGTTGCCGGGACCGCTGTTGTCGCACGGATCGGGCTCCTGGCAGTCCGGGTCGTCGTTGTTGTTGCCGGGACCGCTGTTGTCGCACGGATCGGGATTCTCACCGTGCTCATCGTCCTGGCAGTTCGGGTTGTCGTTCTGGTTTCCCGGACCGCTGTTGCTGCACTCACCGTCGTTGTTTCCCCCGTGGGCGGAAACAGTCGCCGCACCGACGCCCATGAACGCCATCAGGGCCATCGCCAACATCAGAACCAACAGCTTGCGCATCGCGCCTCCGTTCGCAGGTCGTGATCCGAGCATCGTGCTCGCTCACCCCTCGCTTACTGACCTTTCGGTGGTATCCGTGCCACCGCCTGGGCGCAGTCTGCCGATGCAACGGCAGATAGAGAACAGGGCGGACCCCCGAAATTGCAGGGAATAACCCAGTTCTAACGCGAATCGGGCTGCAGGCGCGAATCTATTCCCGCACGACGAGGTATGTCCCGGCGGCCAGCAGCACGAGCCCGGCGAGCTTGAGCGCCGTGACCGGCTGCCGGGCCACCCCCAGCAGCCCGAACTGGTCGATCGCCACCGACATCGCCAGCTGCCCGGAGATCGTCGCCGCGACGACCGCGCCGGCACCCAGCGCGCGCACCGTGACGAGCACGGTCGTGACGTAGGCGGCGCCGAGCACGCCTCCGGTCAGGTAGTACCAGGTGAGCCCGCGCGCCCCGGAGATCTGGCCCAGGCCGCCTTGCGACAGCGCGGCGATCGCGGCGAGCACGACCGTCCCAAGGGCGAACGACACGAACGCCGCCTGGAACGTGCCGACCGAGCGTCCCAGCATCGAGTTGATCGGCGCCTGCAGGGCGATCAGCCCGCCCACGACCGCGGTCAGCAGGACCGCGGCCCCGCGGTCCACTACTTCGCCTCCAGCCACGTCGGTCCCACGCCCACGTCGACGGCCAGCGGCGGGTCGTGCTCCCACACCCCGGTCATCTCGCGCGCGATCAGCTCGCGCGCCGCGTCGACCGCGTCCGCCGGCCCCTCGAAGAGCAGCTCGTCGTGGACGGTGAGGATGAGCTTGACCGCCGAGCCCTCGAGCGCCGCTGCGACCCTGACGATCGCGAGCTTCATGATGTCCGCGGCCGTGCCCTGGATGACGCTGTTGACCGCCAGGCGCTCGCCCAGCGTGCGCACCTGGTAGTTGCGGGCCCGCAGCTCGGGGATCTGGCGGCGCCGGCCCCACAGGGTCTTGACGTGGCCCTCCTCCTTGGCCTGCGCGATCGTGGAGTCGATGAAGGACGCGACCTTCCCGAAGCGCTCGAGGTAGGCGTCGATGAACGCCTTGGCCTCCTCGCGGGTGATGTCCAGCCGGTCGGCGAGGCCGTAGTCGCTCAGGCCGTAGACGATCCCGTAGTTGACCATCTTCGCCTTCGAGCGCTGGCCGAGATCGAGGTCCTCCGGCGCCGTGCGGAAGACCGTCGAGGCGGTCGCAGTGTGGACGTCCTCACCGCGGACGAATATCTCCTTGAGCACCGGCTCGTCGGCCGCGTGGGCGAGGACGCGCAGCTCGATCTGCGAGTAGTCGGCGCTGAGCAGCACGTGGCCGGGCGCGGCCTCGAAGCAGCCGCGGATCTCGCGGCCGAGCTCGGTGCGGATCGGGACGTTCTGCATGTTGGGGTTCGTGGAGGCCAGCCGACCGGTCGTGGCCACCGCCTGCAGGAACGTCGTGTGGATGCGCGAGCGCTGGTCGGCGAGCTGGGGCAGCACGGAGAAGTAGGTCTTGTCGAGCTGGTTGAGCTCGCGCCAGCGCTCGACCCTCGGGATGATCTCGTGCTCGCCGCGGATCGCCTGCAGCACGCGCGCATCGGTGGAGAACCCGGTCTTGCCGCGGCGCTTGCGCGAGAGGCCGAGCTTCTCGAAGAGCACCTCCCCCAGCTGCTGGGGCGAGCCGATGACGAACTCGGTGCCGGCGAGCTCCCACACGTCGCGCTCCAGCGTGGCGATCTCCCCGCGCACGCGGTGGGTGATCTCCGCCAGGCGATCGGCGTTCAGGCGCACCCCCTCGAGCTCCATCGCGCGCAGGACCGGCACGAGCGGCAGCTCGATGTCGTGCATGACGGCGCCGAGGTCTCGGTCTGCGATCTGCTCGCGCTGCCAGGCCGCGAGGTGGGCGACGAGCACGGCCTCCGCGGCGACCTCGTCCTCGAGGCCGGCGGCCAGGCCGCGCTCCTCGCACAGCTCGCGGAAGGGGTAGCCACGGCGCGCGGGCTCGAGCAGGTAGGCGCCGAGCAGCGTGTCGTGCGCGAGCACCGGCGGCACGGCGCCGAGCGCCTTGGCGTCGTGGGCAATCACCGGCCGGTCGCCGCACGCGGCGACGAGCTGCGCCGGGTCTGCGCACGTCCCGGTCAGCACGACGCCGTCCCCCGCCACCGCGAAGCGCCAGCCCTCCTGCACCGCGAGCAGCTCGCCCTCGGGCACCGCGGGCGCGCGCACGGCGAGCGCGAGCTCGTCGCCGGGCAGGCCGGCGGCGTCGGCGAGGGTGCCGGGGCGCACCGCCGCGGTGAGCGTCGTGGCGGCCTCCGGAGCCGGCGCGGCCTCCTCGGCACCCAGGAACTCCTCCAGGCGGCGCAGGGGATCGCGCAGCTCGAACTCCCGGAACACCTCGCGCAGCCGCGAGCGGTCGGGGGCGCGTGCCGCCTCCTCGGCGACGTCCAGCGAGACCGGAAGGTCGCGGCGCATGGTGGCCAGCACCTTGGACACGCGGGCGTCCTCGGCGTGGTTGATCAGGTTCTCCTTGCGCTTGGCGCCCGAGATCTCGTCGACCGCGCCCAGCACGGCCTCGAGGTCGCCATAGGTCTGCAGCAGCTGCGACGCGGTCTTGTCGCCGATGCCGGGGACGCCCGGGATGTTGTCGCTGGTGTCGCCCTTCAGGCCGTAGAAGTCGGGGATCAGCTCGGGCGGGATCCCGTAGCGGTCCAGCACCGCCCGGTGGTCGTACATCTTCGTCTCGGTGATCCCCCGGGAGGTGGCCATCACGGTCACGACCCCGTCGGGGTCGATGAGCTGGAAGGCGTCACGGTCGCCCGTGACGATGACGACGGGGATGGACTGCTCGCGCGCGCGCTCGGCGATCGACGCGATGACGTCGTCGGCCTCGAAGCCGTCGAGCTTGACGTTGGAGTAGCCGAAGGCGTCGACGAGCGGCTCGAGGTGCGGCCACTGCTCCTTGAGCAGGTCCGGCCGCGAGGTGCGCTGCGCCTTGTAGTCGGCGTAGACCTCCTTGCGCCCGCTGGAGCCGGCGTCCCATACGACCACCGTGGGCTTCGTGCCGTGCTCGGTCAGGATCTTGACGAGCATCGAGGCGAAGCCGAAGATCGCGTTGGTGGGAAAGCCCGTCGACGTCGCGATCGACTCGGGCAGCGCGAAGAAGGCGCGGTACACCAGCGAGTTGCCGTCGATCAGAAACAGTTCGTCGGGGCGGTCGGCCATGCTCCCCCGGCACTCTAGAGTTGCGCTCTGCTGAACGCTCCCGTACTCTCGGCCGATGCGCGCGGGGATCGCCGTCGTCCTCCTCTCGGCGCTGGTCGCATCGCTGCCGTGTGCGGCGGCCGGTGCCGCGCCCTCACGAGTCCAGCGCGCGCAGGCCCAGGACGTGCTCTCCACGAGCGTCGAGAACGTCAGGGACTCCACCGGGCACCGCTACGGGGCCCGCGACCACGAGGGCCGTTCGCTGGACGGCCTGAAGGTCGTGCAGGCCGGCGGGCGCAACATCGGCGTCTACCACACCTTCGAGGACGGGGCCTTCAACGTGCACCTGGCGACGTCGAAGGACCTCCTGAACTGGACGCGCGAGGCGACGCTGGACCGCGATGCCGCGCAGGCGACGATCCAGGCGCTGCCCAACGGCGGCTTCCTCGTCGCCTACGAGAAGGCCCACGCGGCCCGCCCGGCCGACAGGCTCCTGGGCAGGACGGAGAACCCGACGGACCGCATCCGGGTGCGCTTCCGCTACTACCGCACGCTGGACGCCCTGCTGCACGCCCAGCACAGCCGCCAGTTCACCGCACCGCGGCGGGTCTCGCCGACGGCGGAGGGCACGCCGCACTTCATCGACGTCGACATGCCCCGGGGCCTGATCTCGCGCTCGACGATCAAGGTCGGGCTGCACCGCTTCTCAGACCTCAACGACAACGGCAAGCCCGACGTCGACCGCCGTTCGACCGGGGAGCTGCGCGGCTTCCGCGACTGGGAGGTCCGCGAGGCCCCGGACATAGATGCAGCGTTCCTGGAGGCCCGGCAGCTGCACGCGGGCTTCACCGCGCCGCCCAGCGGACACATCGGCGACCGCGACCAGATCATCCTCGACGGGATCCGCCTGCAGCTGCACGAGGCGCAGTACGCGTTCAAGGACTACTCGACGTGGCGGCCCTTCCTCATCGACCCCCGCACCACGGCCCTGAGGCCGCTCGCGATCGCCACGCACGGCGGCAGCCGCTCCTTCGGCAACCCGACCGTCACCGAGATCACCTCGCCCGCGGGCCGGCGGGCCCTGCTGGTGACCCTGTTCGTCTTCACCGAGGGCGCCGCGCCCGGCGAGCCGGGGTCGCTCGTGTACTACCGCGAGCGCTAGCGACCCCGCCCGGCCGGACGGCCCGGGCGGCCGCGCGGCGATGAATATGCTCAGAGTCGTGAACGTCCCGACGTCGGCACAGCACTCGCTCACGATCCGCGTGCAGATCGATCGCAAGCCGGGCATGCTCGGCCGGGTCGCGGCCACCGACGCCGACCCCGTGCGAAGCGCAACGTGAAGGTCGCGGTCACCGGTGCCACGGGGCGCATCGGCACCCGGATCGTGGGCGCGCTGAAGGCCCGCGGCGACGAGGTCACGGTCCTGTCGCGCAGCCCGGAGCGCGCCGCCGAGAAGCTCGATGTCGATGCCGTCGCGTGGGACCCGAAGTCCGGGCCGGCGCCGCCGTCGGCGCTGGCGGGCCGCGACGCCGTGGTGC
>JACCQW010000233.1 GCA_013813955.1 Solirubrobacterales bacterium | reverse complement strand
GGGCGGCCTCCCCTCCGGCCGCCACGCGCGCCGCGCTCGAGGCGGCGACGCTGTGCCTGCTCAACCGCGAGCGCACGCGCCGCGGCCTGCGTCGCGTGGGCAGCAGCCCGACCCTGACATCGGTCGCGCGCGGCCACGCCACCGCGATGGTGCGCCGGAAGTTCTTCGCGCACACGACGCCCGCCGGGATCACCTTCCTCGATCGCGTGCGGGCGTCCGGCTATCTGCGCCGGCGCCCGTTCGCGGTCGGCGAGGTCCTGGCATGGGCGCGGCGCGGGACGCCGGTCGGCCAGGTGCGCGCCCTCATGCGAAGCCCGCCGCACCGCGAGATCATCCTCACCCCATCCTTCCGCTCGGTCGGCGTCGGCGTCGCGATCGGCACGCCGAGCCGCGTGGTGCGCCGCGGCACGGTGACGGTCGCGAACTTCGGCCGCGTCGGCTGAGTAGGGTTTCGCCGATGGGCTCCGGGCGCGTGCGAGTCGAGATCGCCGGCCACGTCGCCGAGGTCGTCCTCTCCCGTCCGGACAAGCACAACGCGCTCGACGGCGCGATGTTCGAGGGCATCCTCGCCGCGGCGCGGGAGGTCGCCGCCGCGCCGGGCGTGCGGGCCGTGGTGCTGCACGGCGAGGGCAAGAGCTTCTGCGCGGGCCTGGACGTCGCAGCGCTCGGCACCGGCCTGAAGATCGATGACATCCTCGAGCGCGCGCCCGGGCAGCGCGCCAACGCGGCGCAGCGCGTATGCACGGACTGGATCGACCTGCCGGTGCCGGTCATCGCCGCGCTGCACGGCAACGTGCTCGGCGGTGGTCTGCAGATCGCGCTGGGCGCCGACGTGCGGATCGCCGCGGCGGACGCCAGGCTCTCGATCATGGAGTCGCGCTGGGGGCTCGTACCCGACATGGGCATCACCGCGACGCTGCCGCGGCTCGTGGCGATCGACGTCGCCAAGGAGCTGACCTACACCGCGCGCGTGATCGCCGGCGAGGAGGCCGCGCGGCTCGGTCTCGTCAGCCGCATCGCCGCGGACCCGCTCGGCGCCGCGCGCGCGCTCGCGGCGGAGATCGCGGGCCGCTCGCCGGACGCGGTGCGCAGCGCCAAGCGGCTGCTGGACACCGCGTGGCACGCGCCCGTCGAGGAGGGCCTCGTGCTCGAGACCGAGCTGCAGCGCGAGCTCATCGGCTCCGCCAACCAGGTCGCGGCCGTGACCGCCGGCATGACCGGGCAGGCGCCCGAGTTCGTGGACCCGGGCCCGGTCGCCGCCGGCTGACGGCCGCTCGCCTCAAGTTCCCCGCTCGGCTGCCCGATACATCCCGGACGTGGCCAGGTACACCCGCAAGTGACCCGCCGGATCGCATGACCGCTAGCCCGCTCACCGTCCTCGTGGCGGCGGGGACGCTCCTACTCGCACTGCTCGCAGGCTTCGGCGTCTCGCTGGCCGGTTTCCAGGGCGATGCGCGCAGTGACGTCGAGCAGCGCTTCGCCGAGCGGGCCCAGCTCAGCGCGGCGTTCACGCAGGCGCTCTTCGCCTCGTCGTCCAGCGCAGCGCAGGAGGCGAATGCCAACCGCTTCGGCGCCGCCCGCGTGCGCCGGGAGATCGTGTCGGCCTGGGCGCCTCGCCAGCACTACAGCAACGTCGCCGTGCTCGACGATCGGGGCGCCATCCTCGCTTCTTCCGCGAACACGCCGCGATCCGTGACGCGTGTCCTGCGGACCCGGCCGGATTACGTCCGCCGTGCCCTCGCGGGCCAGGCCTTCGTGCCGTCCGACGTGCTGCGGCCCGGGGGCGGGCCGCCCGTCATCCAGGCCGCCCAGCCGTTCAGGACACCGCACGGGCGGCGGGTGCTCGTCAGCGGCGTGCGCCCGCAGTTGCTCCATGCGCTTCTCGGGCGCTACCTCAGCCAGGTGCCCAACCCGGGTGGCCGCGCCTACGTGCTCGATGGCAACGGGGTGGTGGTCGCCGGGTCCGCGCGCCGCACGCGGACCGGCCAGGCGGTCGACGAGCCCGGGCTCATCACCGCCCTGGGCCGCGACCCCGAGGGCACCTACGGGGAGAGCCACTACGCCGCCAGTTCGCTGGAGGGAACGACGTGGCGCGTGGTGCTGACCGTGCCCACGAGCAGGCTGTTCGCGTCGGTGGAGGGCGCTCGCACCTGGCTGCCCTGGACCATCTTCGCCGCCTTCGCAGCGGCGGCCGGCCTGGCCCTGCTGCTCCTGTGGCGCGGGCTTCGCGGCGCCGCGAAGCTGCGCCAGAGCCAGGAGCGCTACGCGCTCGCCGTGCGCGGCGCAAACGACGGCATCTGGGACCACGACCTCGTGACCGACCGGCTCTACCTCTCCTCGCGCTGGAAGGAGATCCTCGGGCTGGCCGCGGAACCGACATCCTCCGATGGGTGGTGGTCGCGCGTCCACCCCGACGACCTCGACCACCTCCACGCCGCCGTGCAGGCGCACCTGGCCGGCGACGGTCGCACCCTGGAGCACGAGCACCGGATCCTGCACGGCGACGGCACCTATCGCTGGACGCTCGTTCGCGGAGTCGCGATCCGTGACCGCCATGGCCGCCCCACCCGGATGGCCGGTTCGATGTCGGACATCACCGCGCGCAAGCTGGCCGAGGAGCGGCTGCGCCGGGACGCCCTGTACGACGCACTGACCGGGCTCGCCAACCGCAATCTCTTTCTGCAGCGGCTGACCGAATCGCTGGCGGCCCGGCAGGACCCGGACCGCCGCTGCGCGGTCCTGTTCCTCGATCTCGACCGCTTCAAGCTGATCAACGACAGCTTCAGCCACACGGTCGGCGACGAGCTGCTCGTCGAGCTGGGCCGCCGGCTCACCGCGGTGCTGCGTCCCGAGGACACGGTCTCCCGCGGGGGGGCCGAGCACATGGTGGCCAGGCTGGGCGGCGACGAGTTCACCATCCTGCTCGACGGCGTCGGTCCGGAGGTCCCCCTGGAGATCGCGCAGCGCATCATGCGCGCCCTCGAGCAGCCCTTCCACGTGGACGACCGCCGGGTGTTCGTCAGCGGGAGCATCGGGATCGTGCTCAGCAACCGTGGATCGACGCCGGCGGAGATGATGCGCAACGCCGACCTGGCGATGTACGAGGCCAAGCGCGGAGGCGAGTCGCGCGCGTTGCTGTACAGCGAGGACATGCACGCGCGTGCCACCGCGCGGCTGGAGGTCGAGATCGCGCTGCGAAGCGCGATCGACGAGCGGCGCCTGCGCGTCTTCTACCAGCCGATCGTGGATCTGGGCACCGGCCGGCTGAGCGGCTTCGAGGCGCTCGCCCGCTGGCCGCAGGACCTTCCGGCGGTGACCCCCGACCAGTTCATCCCGGTGGCCGAGGAGACAGGGCTGATCAACCCTCTCGGCCGCCTCGTGCTCGAGACGGCCTGCGCGCAGCTCAGCTCGTGGCGCGAGGACGGCCTCGTCGATCCCGCCGTGACGATGAGCGTCAACGTCGCCGGCTGCCAGCTCAGCGACCCCGACCGGCTCATCGGCGACGTCACCGCCGCGATGGCGCAGAGCGGCCTGCCGCCCGAGGTACTTCGCCTGGAGATCACCGAGGGCACGATCATCAGCGAGCCCGAGCGCGTCCGCGCGACCCTCGACGAGCTCGCGCGCCTCGGCGTCCACGCGCACATCGACGACTTCGGCACCGGGTACTCCTCGCTGACCTTCCTGCAGTACTTCGCCGGGGACACGCTGAAGATCGACCGGTCGTTCATCTCGGCCATGCACGAGCAGCAGGCCGACTTCGAGATCGTCCGCGCGATGATCTCGATGGCCCACAACCTCGGCCTGAGTACGGTCGCCGAGGGCATCGAGGACCCCGTCCAGGTCGCCCAGCTGCGCACGCTCGGGTGCGAGTACGGCCAGGGATTCCTGTTCGCCAAGCCGCTGGCCGCCGAGCACGTCGCGGCGCTCGTGTCGGCCTGGGACAGCGACGCGATCGTCCGGCTCGGAGCCGCGCCGCCGGCGGACGCCATCGCGCTGTAGGCGCAGGGCCGTGCCCGCGCCCTTCAGTCGCTGAGGCCAAGGGTCGCACGGATGGCCGCGGGGGCCCACCGCCTCCCGGTTGGGAGGCGGTGGGTGGCGCTTACCGCTTGCGGACCTTCTTCTTGCTGCCCACCGTCAGGCAGTTGACGCCGTTGGCGGAGACGGGGACGGCTGCGCAGTCCGGAGCCTCGTTGGACGCGTTGCCGGTCCCGCTGATCGCCGTGCAGTTGACGCTGGGACCCCTCACGGGCACGCACGAGGTCGCCGCCGTGTTCGATGCATTCTTCGTGCCGCTCGCCGCGACGCAGGCGATCGTGATGTCGGCGGTGTGCGGGCGGCCGCATTCTTCGCCCGCCTCGTTGGAGGCGTTGCCCGTGCCGCTCGCGGCCACGCAGCTGATCGAGAGGAAGCCGCAGTAGCTTTCCGCCGAGTTCGAAGCGTTGCCCGTGCCGCTCACGGCCACGCAGTTCACGCTGGCGAACGTATATACGCCGCTGGTCCCGCAGGCGCCAGATCGCGAGAGATGCCTGTCCTCGCCGCCGCCGGTCGCGGTGTTCGAGGCGTTGCCCGTGCCGCTCACCGCGACGCAGCTGACCGAGGCATGGCCGCCCTCGCACCGGTCGCTCGTGTTCTCGGCGTTCTTGGTGCCGCTGATGGCTATGCAGCCGTAGGCGCGCGTATTGTCGCTAGGAACGGGCGGGGAGGTAGGAACGAGCGCAGGCGCGCACTCCTCTGCCGTGGTCGTCGCGTTGCCGGTGCCGCTGATCGCGACGCCACCCTGCTCCGACGACGAGTTGCCCGAACCGCTGACCGCCAGCACGCCGGCGCAGGCGCTCTTGGAGGCCTGCACCTCGACCGGGTCGCTGCAGTCCTCCTCCTGGGCGCTGGCCGAGCCGGTCAGCGACGGTAGAGCGAGGAGCGCGGCAAGCGCCACGAGCGCGACGATGCCGGCACGCAGCGCCGAGGTTCCGGGCCTTACGGACCAGTGAGAGTTAGCGAGCATTCCATCTCCTGAAGACGTGGATCGATGACATGAAAGGACCCACCCGAAGCGCGGGCGGCCCGAGTTCCTGCGAGCTGCTTGAGGGTGTAACGCAGCCGAGAGCCGAATCTTGCGCCCATAGGGCACGCAGGCGGCGAGGCGGACCAGCCTAGCAATAGGCCCAGCCAATAAGCTGGCGCGCGATCGCTCAGTCCGCGTTGCATCCAGGGAGAGAGGAACGAGTCATCGCAGCACCCGACAAAGCCGGAGACGGGCCGCAGCGCGCCACGGGACCGATCGCGCTAGTGCTGGCGGGCGGCGGCGCGCGGGGCGCCTACGAGATGGGCGCGCTGTCGGTGCTTGCCCCGGTCCTGGAGGAGCAGGGCGACCGGGTGGAGATCCTCGTCGGCACGAGCGTCGGTGCCATCAACGCCGCCTACCTTGCCGCCAACGCGCACCTGCCGCTCAGCGAGGCGGCCGCGGGCGGTGTGGAGGTGTGGCGGAGGCTGCGCTACCGCGACGCGATGCGCTCGCTGCTCTCGCCGACCTCGCTCAGCCGGCTGGCGCGCTTCTTCGCCACCTGCCTGAGCCTGCCCGTGACGGCCGTGTCGAGCCTGCTCGACACGACGCCGCTGCGAGGGACCATCAACCGGATCATCGAGTTCGGGCGCATCGCGGACAACATCGCCGGCGAGGCGTCGCCGCTGCGCTGCGTGGCCGTCGTGGCGACGTCGTATGAGACCGGTCGCAGCATCGTCTTTCACCAGGGCGGCGACACGCCCCCCGTCAACGAAGAGCGGGCGATCGACTACGTGGCGGTGCAGCTGACAGACGTCCACGTCCGCGCGTCCGGGGCGATCCCGGTCGTCTTCCCGGCGGTCGAGGTCACCGAGCCCGCGTCCTGCCGCGGCTGGTACGGGGATGGCGGAGCGCGGCTGAACGCCCCGCTGGACCCCGCCCTCGAGCTCGGCGCCGAGCGGGTCATCGTGATCGGCCTGAACTCCGCGGACCCCCCCGATGAGCCTCCGGAGGCAGCCAAGCCCGACCTCTTCGACGGTGCGGCGTCGCTGCTGGGGGTGCTCGCCGACCAGCTCACGACCGACGTGGCCACGCTCACCGCGATCAACGAGGCGGTCGAGCAGGGCGACGACGACGGAAAGGAGGGCGAGGGGCCGCGCCGCAGGATCCCCTACATGTTCGTCGTCCCGTCCGACCGCCTGAAGATCGGCCGCATCGCCCTCGACGTCTACAAGCGCCACTACAAGGGCGTCCTGGCGATCCTGCGCACGCCCAACCTGTCGCTGCTGGGGCGCATCACCGATGCGGCGCGCAACCCGATGCACGGCGAGCTCTACAGCTACCTCTTCCTGGGCCGGGAGTTCATGGACGAGCTGATCGAGCTCGGCCGCAGCGACGCGCAGCGCTGGCTGGACACCGAGCACGACCAATGGCCGTGGCGCGTGGGCAGCCCGACCGAGACGTAGGCCAGTCCTTCGAGGTGGGGGGCCCGCCGGCCGCGCCGGGGCCTACGTCGCTCAGGGGGCACGCACCGCGTAGGCCACCGGCTCGACCACGTCGCGCCAGGCGGCGACCGCGCGGCCGCTGATCGGGTCGATCGCCACGCTCGCCGCGTCGATGTAGCGCCCGGCCGTGATCGTCTCGCCCGCCGCGAAGCGCGGCGCTGCCGGCGCGCGGGCCGCGGCCATGAGGCCGTGGCTCGTGCCGACGATCGGGTCGGCCCCGTGCCGGCCCGTGATCCACGTCACGAGCTGCTCTCCGCGCGAACCCGTGGCCGCGTCGGCGAGGATCGCGTCCCGATCGAGGGGCGACAGCGTCTGCGCAGCGCCGAAGCGCCGGCCGGCGAGGTCGCGCGAGCGCACGACGAAGCGCTCGCCGTCGAAGGCCGTGTAGGTCACGGTCGCGCGTCGCGCGGCGACCGCGGCGCGCACCCCGGCTTCTGCCACGTAACGGCCGGTGCCCGTGAGCGTGGAGCGGCCGACGAGCTGCGCCGAGCCGAAGCGGGCGCCGACCGCGCGGTAGGTGGCGAACGCCTCGAAGGGGCCCAGCGCGTCGCCTTCGGAGACCCGCTGACTGCCCCAGGCGACGACCGCGCGGCGCGTCGGGCCCAGGGCGACGGAGAACGAGGACTGCACGCCCCGGCCCAACCGCTCGATCCTGCCCGCGCGCCCGGCGGCGGTGCGCATCCTGGTGCGGATGACGCGGTCGTCCTCCCACGCGGCGAGCGCGTCGCCGCGAGCGTTGGTGGCGACCGCCGCACCGCGCACGCGCTCGCCGCGGGCAAGGCGCACGGGTGCGGCGAAGGGTCCGCCGGCAGGTCGCGTCACGAGCCACAGCTCGCGCACGGCGCAGCTGCGGCGCACGCACATGGACGCCACGACAGCGAGGTCACCGGAGCGACTGACCGCCAGTGCCCGCAGGTCGCCCGACACGCCCGGAACGGCGAGCAGCCGCGGCGGTCCGATGCGCCCTGCGGTGGTGCCGTAGGCGACGGCCGGGCGAGAGCGCCGGTCACGCAGGACAGTTCCCCCGATCACGACCCGGTCACGTCCGTACGCCGCGAGCGCGCGCCGTGCGAGCCCGAGCCGGCTCGACCGGGCCAGGGCGGGCGCGACCCTGCCGTCGATGCCGATGGCGGCGCCCTGGGTCCCCGGGCTCGGCGTCCGCAGGCCGAACGTGTTCCAGGCGATGACGCCGCGGCCCGACGGGGTGAAGGCGACCTGCGGGAAGGCGTCGGGCGCCCCGGCGATGCGGGCGGGCAGACTCCATGATCCTCGCGCCTGCGCCGCCGCCGGAGCGGCGAGGGCGAGCGTCAGGGGCAGCACGGCCAGCGCGGCGCGCTCGAGGCGAGGGAGCTCCATGCCCCCACAACCGCACCCAGGCGCGAAGGTCGCGTTCGTGGACGAAGATCCGATCAGCAGGCTCGCATCTCGCGGAGGACCAGCGGGTTCCGCATCATGATACTCCTCACGCCGCATCTTGATGCGCTAGGATGGCCTCGGTGCGCACCACGCTGAACCTGGCCGACGACGTCGCCGCTGCCGTCGAGAAGCTCCGGCGCGAGCGCTCCATCGGGCTCAGCGAAGCCGTGAATCACCTTGTCCGCGCCGGCCTGACCAAGCAGAAGGCAGACGCTCCGTTCCGGCAGAAGGCACACGACCTCGGCCGAGGGATCGACTTCTCGAACGTGACGGACGCGATCGAGACGCTCGACGGGCCCGCCGCCGGCTGATGCTGCTCGACGCGAACCTGCTCCTCTACGCCGTTCACAAGCAGAGTGAGCAGCATGAAGCGGCGGCGGCATGGCTGACCGAGCAGCTCAACGGGTCGCGCCGGGTGGGCCTGCCATGGCAGAGCCTCGGTGCGTTTCTGCGGATCGCCACGCACCCGCGCGCCTTCCAGTGGCCCCTCTCTCCAGCCACCGCCTGGGAGCGCGTGACCGACTGGCTCTCGGCCCCGGTAGCGTGGATCCCTCAGCCCGGCCGTGAGCACGCGGAGATCGTCGGCGCGCTCATCACCACCTACGACGTCCGGGGCAACCTCATGCCCGACGCCTTCCTCGCCGCACTGGCGATCGAGCACGGCATGGCCCTCTACTCCGCCGACACCGACTTCGCGCGCTTCGGTGAGCTGCGCTGGGAGAACCCCCTCGGCTGATCGATCGCACGCCGCCGATGGGCGGTCAGGCGGCGCCAGCCGACTGCGCGAAGATAGCCGGGCGCATCGCCAGCCGTTCGCGCCAGATCCGAGCCGGTGCGCGCGAAGGCGCCGGGCCTGGGCCTGAGGGGACTATGAGCCGTGCGCGAGGGGTACGGGTGTCGCGTGAGTGCGGTTTCGACGTCCTCCGGGAAGGTCTGGGCGCCGATGGCACCGGCGGGCCGGCCGGTGCGGTCGTGACCGCGCCCGCGTTACGAGAGCTCGCCGACGATCCGTCCTCGCGCAAGCGCTTCTTCCGGACCATGGGCCAGGCCGGGGCGGTCAGCGCGTTCGGCGCACTGCTGGCAGCCTGCGGCGATGACGAGGACGCCACCGACGAGAGCGGCGAATCGGACGCTCCGGCCAAGGGCGACCTGGAGATCGTCAACTTCGCGCTGACGCTCGAGCACCTCGAGTCGGACTTCTACCGCAGGGCGGTCGACAGCGGAGCGATCGGGGACCGGGCGTTGCTCGACCTCCTCGAGAGGTTCGGCCAGACCGAGCAGGAGCACGTCAACGCGCTGACGGCCACCGCCAGGCAGCTCGGCGGCCCGGTGGCCGAGAAGCCGCGGACGAACTTCGACGCGGTCGTCGAGCGGGGGCCGCAGGCGATCCTGCAGACGGCCGCGACCGTCGAGAACCTCGGCGCCGCGGCCTATCTCGGCCAGGCCCCCGACATCCAGGACAAGGAGATCCTCGCCGCGGCGCTGGCGATCCACACCGTCGAGGCGCGGCACGCCGCGGCGTTGAACGAGCTCGTCGGCCGCGGCTTCGCGGGGGCGGGATCGCTGGTGGGCTCGGTGCCCGACGGCCCGCTGGCCAACCCGCTGAGCATGTCCGAGGTCCTCCGGCGCGTGGAGCCGTTCATCGCCTCATGAGCGCGCCCGTGCAGATCCACGGCACGACGCGCCAGGTCTTCCTGCTGCGCGCCACGCTGGCTGCCGCTGCCACGTTCGGCGCCGCGAGCGCGACGCCGTACGTGCGCAGGGCGATCGCGCAGGAGAGTGGCACGGACGCCGACATCCTCAACTTCGCCCTCACCCTCGAGCACCTGGAAGCCACGTTCTACGCCCTGGCGCTGGAGCGCGTCGACGGGCTCAGCGAGGACGAGACCAAGCTCGTCCGGCGGCTTCGCGACGACGAGCGCGCTCACGTCGAGATCCTCAGCGAGACGATCACCCAGCTCGGCGCCGTGCCCGTCGAGGAGCCGACGTTCGACTTCGGAAGCGCTCTGAGCGACCGCGCAGCCTTCTTCAAAGCATCGAACACGTTCGAGGACACCGGCGTGAGCGCCTACAACGGCGCGGCGCCGAGCATCCAGAACAAGGAGATCCTGGCCGCGGCCGGCTCCATCGTCCAGGTCGAGGGGCGTCACGCCGCGCTCGTGCGCCTTGTCCGCAACCAGCCTCCGGCGCCCGTGTCCTTCGACAAGGCCTCCCGCATGCCGGAGGTCCTCCGGGCCGTCAGGCCGTTCATCAGGTCGTCGTGAGGCCGCTGACCGCCGCGCTCATCGCGCTCGTCGCGCTCGTGGTGCCGGCAAACGCGCCGGCCGTCGTGGGCGGCGCGCCGGCAACGCCGGGTGCCCATCCACACATCGGCTCGCTCCGCGTCGACGACGGGGAGGCCGGCAGCGACGACTTCGTCTGCGGTGCGAGCCTGATCGCGCCGACATGGGTGCTCACGGCCGCGCACTGCCTCGTGACGGCAGAAGGGCCCGGTCCGCGGGCCACGGCGGGGGTCGACCCCGCGCGCGTGAGCGTCGGGCTCGGCAGCTATGAGCGCACCGGCCCGGCCGAGACGATCGCCGCGGCTGAGGTGATCGTCAATGACCGCTACGGCCAGCCCGCGGAGAACAGCAACGACGTGGCGCTCGTGCGCCTGGTGCGCGCAGCCACCAAGGCCACCCCGATCCGGCTCGCGACGCCCGCCGAGCAGGACATCTACGCACCGGGGAGGCAGACGACGGTCGTCGGCTGGGGCACGGCGTTCTTCCCCGACGTCGGCGGGCTGACCGTGCGCGAGGACCTGCAGCAGGTCAGTGTGCCGCGCGTCAGCGACGAAGCCGCCGCGCTGTCCTACCAGACCGATGCGCTCAACGGGCAGTTCGACCCGCAGACGATGCTCGCGGCGGGCAACCTGAGCGGCCTGGAGGACTCCTGCCAGGGCGACTCGGGCGGTCCGCTGACGGTGCCCGATCGCGAAGGCCGCCTGGCGCAGATCGGCGTGGTCTCCTTCGGCTTCGGCTGCGGCTTCCCCACCCAGTACGGGATCTACGCGCGCGTGGCCGACACGCCGCTGTACGGCTGGATCGTCACCCGCACCGGGGCCACACCGCCGGCGCCTGACACCGGCACGGCTTCGCCCGCGCTACGTGCTTCGCCTGACGTACGTGCTCGCCACGCGCACGTGGGACGCCGCCGGCTCGCTTTCACGCTGTCCGCGGGCACGGCCCTGCGGGACGTGTCCCTGCGGGTCACCCGCTCGCGCGGCGGGAGGCGGATCACGGTGGCCGCAGGACGCCTGCGGGACCTCCGCGCCACGAGGCGCGTCGTGCTGCGGCTGCGCGTCCGCCCGGCCACCGCACGCAGCCTCCTGCGCATTGCGCTGACTGCCACCGACGCGTCCGGCCGACGCGTGAGCGCAGTCCTTCGCGCGCGCGGACGCACCCACCGCTAGGGGTCGGCCGGCCGCGCCAGTACTCGACCGCCCGCCTCGATTGGCAAGATGCCCGTCGTGTTGCTATCCGGTGAACAGGGCCTGCGCTCCGGGCTGGACGCCGGCGCCCCGGAGGTGCCCTCGCGGCGCAGCGTCGCGGCCGGCCCGCTGGTCGCGCTCGTCACGCTCGTCGCGGCGCTCGTCGCGACGCAGATGGCTGCCGTGCCGTTCCGTGATCCGGACCACGTCGCCGCGAAGTATCTGATCCTCGTCGGGTTCGCGGTGGGCCTGATGGTCCTCGTCGACATCGCGGTGCGCGCGGGCCACCGGGCGGGGACGAGTAGACCGTCGCTCGAAGCGATGCGCGCCGTGCGCCGCGAACGCTGGCACTGGTACCGGGGCCTGGCGGTCGCCAGCGCGCTGGTCAGCTTCTACGTCTCCTACCTGGCCTACCGCAACATCAAGAGCATGGTGCCCCTGCTGCGGCCGGGCGACCTCTTCGACCGCGAGCTGGCCGACGTCGATCGCATCCTGTTCGCCGGGCACGACCCCTACGAGCTTCTGCACTCGGCGCTGGGCGCGGGGGTGCAGACGCAGGTCCTGTCGCTCGTCTACCTGTTCTACATCGTCTTCGTGCCGATCTCGCTGGCCCTCGCGCTGGTGTTCTCGCGCAACCTGCGCGGCGGGATGTTCTTCACCACGGCCCTGTCGCTCAACTGGCCGCTGGGCGCCGCGAGCTACCTGCTGCTGCCGTCGCTGGGCCCGGTCTACGTGACGCCGGCCGAGTTCGCCCACCTGCCCAGCTCCGGCGTCTCGGACCTGCAGGACCTGCTGCTCGACAAGCGGATCGAGTTCCTCAGCGACCCCGGGGTGGCCGGCACGGCACAGACCATCGCGGCCTTCGCCTCGCTGCACGTCTCGATGCTCGTCACGGCCGCGATGGCGGCTCACCTGCTGGGCCTGGCGCGGTCCTTGCGGATCGCCCTGTGGGCGCTCGTCGCGGCGTCGGCCGTCTCGACGATCTACCTGGGCTGGCACTACGTCGTCGACGACATCGCCGGCGTGGTCATCGCCGTGGCCGCGCTGGCGCTCGCGCGCTCGC
This sequence comes from Solirubrobacterales bacterium, assembly GCA_013813955.1. Classification (GTDB taxonomy): domain Bacteria; phylum Actinomycetota; class Thermoleophilia; order Solirubrobacterales; family Solirubrobacteraceae; genus CADCVQ01. The sequence goes on along the minus strand of JACCQW010000233.1, from coordinate 6,220 downwards.
TCACGGGCTTCGACGTGGCCCGCGGACGCCCGCCGGTGCGGTCGCACTGAGCCGCGACGGGACGATCCATCCGGGACCCTCACCCGGCCCCGACTGCTACAACCCCCCGGATGGTCGCCCTCTGCGCCCGCGCAGCGCTGCTCGTCGCCGGTCTTGCCGTGCTCGCTCTCGGGCTGCCGGGACCGGCGGCCGGCGCGGTCGATCGCTTCGCGCTCGCGAACGGGTGCTACGCGCTGCGCTCGGCCTCCGCGGAGCGCTTCGTCGTCAAGAGCGGCGCGGGCTGGCGGGCGGCGTCGGCCAGCGCGGACGCGGAGGGGTTTCGCATGCAGGCCACCGCGCTCGGCCGCTACCTGCTCATGGCTCGCGACGGGTCGTTCCTGGCGGCGGGCGAGGGCCTCGGCACGATCGCCCGCAGCGGCCTGGCGGGCGTCACCGCTGCTCCCGCCGCCTCCGGCGAGTGGCGCCTCGACGAGGCGTCCGGCGACACGTTCGAGCTGACGGCGGTAACGGACGGCCGCAGGCTCGGCGTCGACGCCGCGGGCGCCCTCACCAGCGGACCATCGGCGTCGCCGTTCGAGTTCGTGGCGACCGATCGCTGCGCGGCGTTTCCCGAGGCGGAGGTCAACGTGACCGGAACGCCCTACCGGGGGCCGACCTCCTACGGCGAGACGAAGGGGCTCATCGAGACGCACCTGCACGGGATGGCGTTCGAGTTCCTCGGCGGGTCGGTGCACTGCGGGCGGCCGTGGCACCCGCTCGGGATCACCGTCGCGCTGTTGGACTGCCCGGACCACGGCCCGGGCGGCCAGATCGCGGTGCTCGAGAACACACAGGCCTCCGGCAACCCGGCGCAGGGGCACAACACCGACGGCTGGCCCTCGTTCACCGGCTGGCCGCATCACCGCACGTACACGCACGAGCAGGTCTACTACAAGTGGCTCGAGCGGGCGTGGCGCGGAGGCCTGCGGCTGTGGACGAACCTCCTCGTCGACAACGAGGTGCTGTGCGAGGTGTATCCGTTCAAGCGCAACCCGTGCAACGAGATGGACAACGTCCGCCTGCAGCGCACGCGGATCGGCGAGCTCGTCGAGTACATCGATGCCCAGAACGGCGGTCCCGGGAAAGGCTGGCTGCGCATCGTGCGCGACCCGTTCGAGGCGCGCGAGGTGATCAACGACGGCAAGCTCGCGCTCGTACTCGGCATCGAGACCTCGAAGCTCTTCGACTGCGGCGAGGTCAACTACAAGCCGCAGTGCGACAGGGCGACGATCGACCGGCAGCTCGAGGAGGTCCACGCGATGGGCATCCGCCAGATGGAGGTGGTCAACAAGCTCGACAACGGCCTCACCGGCGTGGCGGGCGACGCCGGTGAGACCGGCATCGCCGTTAACGCCGCCAACAAGCAGGACACCGGGCACTTCTGGGCGATGGCGACGTGCCTCGGGCCGACCGCCGACTCGGACCACGACGAGCCGCAGATCACGAACGCGCCCGGCGGCGGCCGCGACGAGCTCGTCGGCGCGATTCTCGGGCGCTTCCTCCCGCCGGGAGCGGCACCGGTGTATCCGCCTGCCCCGCACTGCAACCAGTACGGGCTGACCGACCTCGGCGCCTACCTCGTCCGGCGCATGATGCAGAAGAAGATGCTCTTCGATCCCGACCATATGAGCGTGAAGGCCCGCGACCAGGCGCTGTCGATCATCGAGGCGCAGGACTACGGCGGCGTGCTCTCCTCGCACAGCTGGAGCACGCCCGACTCCTACCGGCGGATCCTCCGCCTGGGCGGGGTGGTGACCCCGGCCGAGAAGACCGTCGCGAGGTTCCTGGCTCAGTGGAACGACCTCAAGGCGTACCGCAACCCGCGGTATCTGTACGGCACAGGCTGGTCGACGGACATGAACGGCTTCGCCGCGCAGGGCGGCCCGCGCCCGGGCAACGACAAGAACCCGATCGCGTACCCGTTCCGTTCGCTGGACGGCAGCACGACGGTCGATCGCAATCGCACGGGGACGCGGACCTGGGACCTCACCAAGGACGGCACCGCGCACTTCGGCCTGTACCCCGACCTGATCGAGGACGTCCGCAACGTCGGCGGTGGCGAGGTCGCCCGGGACCTGCTCAACGGCGCCGAGGCGTACCTGCAGATGTGGGAGCGCGCGCAGGGCGTTCGCGGCCCCGAGTGCCGCGCCGCGCAGCGCCGCTTCATCCCGGGCGGCCTCGGCGAGATCCGCATCGGGACGAGGGCGCAACGACTACTGTGGACCGCCGGCCAGCCCGCGAGCCGTCCCGGCCGGGTGTGGACGTGGTGCGCGGCCGGGAAGCGCGGCGGGACGGTCAAGGCGGTGCTCACAAAGGGGGGTCGCGTCGACCTCGTCGCCAGCACCGCGCGCCTGCATCGCTACGCGTCCGTCGGGGCGGGCTCGCGCGCGTCGCTGCTGTCCGGGCGGACGCGGCGGCTGGGCTCGAACCTCCGGATCAGGCGCGCCCGCTCGGGGACCAACCGGGTCGTCTACGGCGTTCGGCGGGGGCGCGTCACGTTCACGGCCGTGGTTTCGCGCGCGACGGCGTCCTCGCCGAAGCGGCTGCGAACGGCGCTGCGACTGGCCCGGCTGCGCTGAGCCGCTACCGGCTCAGCGGCGAGAAGCCCTGGACGCGCACGTAGAGCTTGTAGAGCCGCAGGCTCTCGGCGTAGTCGGGTGAACACGCCTTCTGGAAGACCTCGTACGCGCGCTCGTCGGCGAGCGGCGACGCGGCGCTCTGCGAACGCTGCGGCGTGAGCTGGCCGCGGAGCACCTCGATCGTCGCGAAGCGCTCGGCCCTCGTGCCCGCGCGCCAGTCGCCGCAGTCGGCGAACTGGGTCACGGAGCCACCGCTCACGTCGCCGACCGGCTGCACGGCGGACGGCGCCTGGGACCGTTGCGCGTCGTCCGCGCCACAGCCCGCCAAGGCGGCCACCGCGAGCAGCGCGGTCATCGCCGCCACGCCGCGCGCCATCGGCTAGCCGCCCGCGCCCGCTACCAGCGCTTCCATCCGCTGGCGAAGACGCCGGCCCTCCGCGCTGCGCGCGAACTGCTGCGATGCGACCGCGACCTCACGGCTGCGGGCCGCGGCGCTGGCGCTGCCCGGCCGCGCCGGGGGGGTGTACCAGTCGCAGTCAAGCGGCCCGGTGGCGGCGCTCGGCCCTTCGGAGCAGTTGATCAGGTACTGCTCCTTGGCGACATCACCATTGCCGATGCTCAGGCCCTCGTTCTCGCCGCCGCCGCAGTCGGGCAGCAGGTTGGGCGGCAGGCCGGGCGCGCGACCGGCGTCGCCGGGGCCCGTGATGCTCGCCGGCGTGCCGCCCGGGCCGACGTTGTCATACCAGCAGTTCGCGCGGTTGGAGAGGAACTCGTCCCACCAGAAGTCGGTGCCGTTGGGCAGCGTCGACCGGTCGGCCTCGCCGTGCGGCACGCCGTAGCGCTCCAGCGGCTCGGGATACTCAAAGCCCGGCGGAGCCTTCCCCATGCGGTTGTCGAACTGGTGGTTGCCGCAGGAGGTCGACAACGGGATCTCGGGTGCGCCGGCGCACGAGACGCCCGGAAAGACCGCGCCCTCCGGCCCGCCGAAGTTCGTCAGCGCGTCGGGCACGGCGAACAGCATCGTGGCGAAGCGCCAGTTGTCAAAGAACCAGTTGTCGTGGATGCGGGCGTCGTTCATGCCCGCGTAGACGATCCCGGTGCCGATCGGCACGGTGACCAGCGGCTTGACCGGCGACGCCTTGTCGTAGGTGTTGAAGTTGTTGGCGTAGATGAAGTTGTGGTCGACCTCCGCGCTGTCGGCCGGGAAGCCGGGATGGCCGGCCGAGGACAGGGTGTCGCTCGCGATGCCCGTCGTGTTGCCGTAGATGTGGTTGTCGGTGATGCGCACGGCGTTGCCCATCGAGCCCGAGTAGCCGAGCGCCGAGTTGCGCATGTCGCACTTGGTGATCACCGTGTTCTTGCGCGGGGCATCGGGGTAGAAGCCGGTCGCCTGCGATCCCGTCTCCGGGGTCCCGCCCGGGTAGATCACGGCGTCGCCGGCGCCCATGCCATCGCAGTTCTTGACCAGCTGGTGATCGCTGGTGAAGGCCAGGTGGCCGTAGTCGGCATTCCAGAAGAACTTGGTGCGGTCCAGCAGGACGCCGTCGGTCTCCTCCGTGTAGAACCCGTGCTCGCGGGCGCCGCGCATGAGGAAGTTGCGCCCGACGAAGCCGTCGCCGCGGTCCACGCGCATGACCACGTCCTTGGCGTGGTCGAGCGGCTTGGCCTCCGGGCCCTCGCCCTCGTACTTGTCGCCGGCGTCGATGATGACGTCCTCGGCCTTGGGCCCGCTGCCCTCGATCTGCAGGTTGCAGCGCACGCACGGCCCGAGCTCCTGCTCGGGGATTCCCTGGCGATCCGCGCGCGGCTCGGCCAGCGGCTTGCCGACCACGGCTCGGCCCGCGACGTAGACGAGGTTCTGGTCGTGGGGGCAGGTGACCTGGTACTCATAGCTCGGCGTGGGATCGCCGCTCGCGTCCTTCTGCAGCAGCCCCGGGCTGCACCGCGGGTCGTTCTTGGGCTGGCGCCGCGACTCCGGCTCGAGGTAGCGGCCGGGCATGATCACGATCCGGTCGTTGTTGCCGGAGGCGTCGACGGCCTTCTGGACGGAGTTGAAGCGGCACCTGCCGTGCAGACGCCGGTTGATGCTCAGCATCTGGCGGGCCTTCTTCGCGCTGTAGCGGACTTCCGGCTGGCTCGGGCGGACGCGGAAGCCCTGCGTGCGCGCCTGGCGGATCGACGCCTTGGCGAGCTGGAAGGAGCGCTTGCGGTTCGCCCCGTCGCAGACGACGCGTACCCGCCCCGAGCCCCTCGCGGAGCGGCGCTTCGTCACCGCAGAGCTCAGCGAGCGCGCGGCCGGCACGCCGCCACCCGCCGCCGGCGTGATCGAGGCGTCCGGCGCCGGATCGGGCCAGTACGACGGACGCTCGAGATGAGCGAGCGCCGCTCCGGGCACGACCAGGCCGATCGCCGTCGCGCCTAGTGCCGCCTTCCACCGGTTGCCGCGTGCCCTCGCCATCAGTCTCCTCCGCTTGCTGCTGGGAGCGGGAACGGTAGACGGGTGCGCCGCGCGGTGCGCCGCCGCCCGGCTCGACGACCGCGGCGACGATGGCTCGCCCTGGGCACCCGCCCCAGCGCAGCTGCTTGCGGCTTCCCTCAGATCGCTGCCCAGAGCGGAGAAGACGCGCGGCGGATCATCGCCGCCCTGCGCCCCCCACCAGGGTGACGGACTTGCGCAGCGTGCGCCGGTTGCCGGCCGCGTCGACGAAGGTGACCGCGAGCGTCGCCCGGACCGGTCGGGCGAGGCGCTTCAGCGCACGGCCGGCGGTGCTCGTGAGCCGGACCGTGAGCATGGTCGATGCCGTGCTCAGCAGGCGCCGACGGCCACGCCCGATCGTCACCGTCCGCAGCCTGGAGCCCACTCGCGCCCGCTTCGCGTTACGCGGCGACAGGCTCAGCACCGCGGTCGCGGTGCACGCCTCGAGGCAGGTCGCACGCGTTCGCAGACCGAGGCGACGCACGGTCCGGACGCGGTGGCGCGCGCCCAGCAGCAGCGAGGCCACCGGGGCCGCTGTGTCACGGGGCACCGGGGACTGCACCGTCGGCGCGGCGGTCGGCTCGGGACCCGCGGGCGGCGGTGGCGGCTCGGTGGTAGTGGTCGGAGCGGGACTCGTAGTGGTCGGAGTGGGACTCGTCGTGGTCGGAGCGGGACTCGTCGTCGACGGATCCGTCGAGGACGCCGGTGCGGCCGGCGGCGCGTCCGAGAGCAGCTCGAGGGCGCGGCGGGCGTCAAGGCGCCCGCCGGTGACGGTCCTGCCCGAGAGCGATGTTCGGGCGACGGTGCCGTCGAGCAGCGCCTGCTTGACCCTGCCGACGCTCGCGCCCGGACTGAGCGCGAGCGCGAGCGCGGCCACGCCGGAGACGTGGGGCGTGGCCATCGAGGTGCCGTTGTAGAACGCGTAGCGCGGTGCTCCGGTGCTCGACGGCGGCTGGTCGCTGAGGATGTCCACCCCTGGCGCTGTGAGGTCCACGCGCGTGGCCCCGTAGTTGGAGAAGGAGGCCAGCTGGTCGTTCCGGTCGCTGGCGGCGACGCACACCACGTTGGCCAGGTCGTAGGCGCACGGGTACTCGCCGGCCGCGTCGACGTCGTCGCCGAGCCCGTC
>JACCQW010000152.1 GCA_013813955.1 Solirubrobacterales bacterium | reverse complement strand
CGCCGGGGAAGCCCTGGAGCGCGGCCTCCAGCGCCTCGCGGCTCTCGAGGTCCAGGTGGTTGGTCGGCTCGTCGAGGATCAGCACGTTGGCGCCGGAGTGGACGAGGATGGCCAGCGAGAGCCGGCGGCGCTCGCCGCCCGAGAGCCCGTCGAGCGGCTTCTCGGCGGTCTCGCCGGAGAACAGGAACCGTCCCAGCAGCGCCCGTGCCTTCGGCGGCGTCAGTCCCGTGGCGCGCTGCGCCGCACGGCGCTCCTCGCGCACGCGTACGTACTCCTGCCAGCCACCGATGTAGGAGCGCAGCGCCCCGTCCTCGACGGAGACCGTCCGGGTCCCCACCGCATCCAGCAGCGCGCGGTCGTGGGAGACGAGCAGCAGCGCGCCCTCGAAGGCCAGCAGCGCGTCCTCCAGCGCCTCCCGGCTCTCGAGGTCGAGGTGGTTCGTCGGCTCGTCGAGGATCAGCACGTTGGCGCCCGACGCGACGAGGATGGCCAGCGACAGGCGACGGCGCTCGCCCCCGCTCAAGCCGTCCAGCGGCTTCTCGGCCTCTTCACCGCTGAACAGGAAGCGCCCGAGCAGCGCGCGTGCCTTGTTCGGGGTCAGGCCGGTGCGCTTGACCGCCGCCTCCAGCGCGGTGCGCACGCCGCCGGCGGCGAGCTCCTCCGCGTGCTGGGAGAGGTAGCCGAGCTGCACGTTGTGGCCGCGGCGCAGCTTGCCGGCGGCCAGCGGCCGGGCTCCGGCGAGCGTTTCGATGAGCGTCGTCTTGCCCGCGCCGTTGGGTCCGACGAGCGACACGTGCTCGCCGCGCTCCAGCCACAGCTCGGCCCCCTCGAGCAGGACCCGTCCCGAGCCGACCTCAACCCGCCCGTCCTCGAGCTCGAAGACCACACGCCCCGACCGCTCGGGCGCCTTGAAGTCGAAGGCCAGGCCCTCACGGGACCCCGACCCGCGCTCGATGCGCTCGATCTTGTCCAGGCGCTTGACGCGCGACTGCGCCTGGCGCGCCTTCGTCGCCTTCGCGCGAAAGCGCTCCACGAAGCGCTCCAGCCTCGCGATCTCCGCCTGCTGCTTGTCGATCGCGCGCCCCAGCGCCAGCTCGCGGGCCGCCATCTCCTTGCGGTAGGCGCTCCACGTGCCCGGGAAGAAGCGCGAGCGGCCGGCCTCCAGGTCGAGCACCGCCGTACCCACGGTCTCCAGGAACCAGCGGTCGTGGGCGACGAGGACGATCGCGGTGTCCAGCGACGTGAGCGTGCCCTCCAGCCACTCCAGCGACTCGATGTCCAGGTGGTTGGTGGGCTCGTCGAGCAGCAGCAGGTCGGGGTCGCCGGCCAGGGCCCGCGCCAGCGACGCGCGGGTCAGCTCGCCGCCGGAGAACGTCTTCAGGGTGCGGTCCAGATCCTCCTCGGAGAAGCCCAGCCCACGGACCATCGACGTGGCCCGGTCGCGCCACGTCCAACCGCCGGCGTGCTCCAGGCGCGCCTCGGCGCGCGAGTAGGCGGCGAACGCCGCCTCGTCGCCGTCGGCCATCTTCTGGGCCAGGCGCGTGAGGTCGTCCTCCAGCGCGATGAGCTCGGCGCACCCGCTGAGGATGTAGTCGCGCAGCGACAGGCCGCGCTCGCGCGGCGGGCGCTGGTCGTGCAGCGCGACCCGGCAGCCCTTCTGGAATGACAGCTCGCCGCCGTCGACCCCGGTCTCCCCCGCGAGCATTCGCAGCAGCGTGGTCTTGCCCGCGCCGTTGCGCCCGGCGATCGTCAGCCGCTCACGGCGCTCGAGCTTGAAGGACACCCCGCGCAGCAGCGGGGTCCCCGCCATGTCCTTGGCGAGGTCGGAGGCGATGAGGACGGCCATGCCCCCATCCTAGGAGCGTCAGGGGCTCAGCACGTCGTCCCGGCTGTAGTGGCCGACCGCGTCGAACCAGCGCTTGGCCCGCAGCCCCTCGCGTAGGTCGCAGTCGGCCAGCAGCATGCCCTCCTCGCCGTACAGCGGGCCGGCGATGACCTTGCCCCAGGTCGGCTCGACGATGACCGCCCCGCCGTTGCAGTACACCTCCGGTTCGTCGGGCAGCGGGACCGGGAAGTCGGCGGGGAAGGCCGACCGCGGGATGTACTGCGGCGCCCCGACGACGAAGGCGCCCGACTCGATCGCGATGTGGCGCATGGTGGCCTGCCAGCCGTCGCTGTCGTCGGCCGTCGGCGCCACCCAGACCTGGACGCCGTCGCGGTACAGCGCGTGGCGCGCCAGCGGCATGCGGTTCTCCCAGCAGATCAGCCCACCGATCCGCCCGAGCGGCGTGTGCGTCACGTGGAGGTCATCCCCGGCCCCGATTCCGTGGAAGAGCCGCTCGTGGTGGGTGGGCATGAGCTTGCGGTGGCGTGCGAGCAGGCCGCCCGGACCGAGCAGCAACAGCGTGTTGTACAGGCTGCCGGGCCGGTCGTCCTCGCGCTCGGTGACGCCGATCGCGCAGTGCAGGTCGTGCCGGTGGCAGGCGCGCACGAGACGGTCCACGAGCGGGCCCGGCACGTCCACCGAGTTGCGCCACAGCCGCTCCCACAGCTCGTCCCAGCCGCCGAACGCCGAGGCCCCGCGCGCCCACGTGTTGGAGGGGTACAGCGGGACGAAGGTCTCGGGCAGCACCGCGAGCTGCGCCCCGGCCTGCGCCGCCTCGGCGAGCAGGCGCTCTGCCTTGGCCACGGTGGCCTCGGCGTCGAGGATGACCGGCGTCGCCTGGATGGCCGCGACCCTCACCGTCTCGAAGGTGGTCATGGCCGCACGAGCTTAGCGTCCGGCGCAGCGCGGCATTGTCCGCTCCAGGACGACCGCGACGGCTCGCCGCGGCGCTGCTGGTGAAAGGCCGCGGGGCAGCGCCGGGTGGCGCAGAAGCCCTCGGCGTCGACCGTGCCGTGGTTGGAGGGCGCGAAGGCGATGAGGTCGTCGACCATCGGCCGCGTGTAGGGCCAGAAGGACAGCGCCCAGCGCGGGATCATCCCGCCCTGGCTGTGGCCGACGACGTCGGTCAGCCGCCCGGCCCGGGCGCGCATCGTGCGGATCGCGTGCACGACGCGCTCGGCCGAGAGCTGGATGTCGGCCATGCCGTTGTCGAGCAGCTCGACCTCGCAGTGCGGCCGTCCCGCCGCGTCCAGGGCCGGCGCCGATCCGTCGGGGCGAAGCCGCCCGTCCGGCGCCGCCTCACTGGTCCGGCGGCTCCTCCGCGTCGGCCTCGCCGTACTCGGCGCCGGACTCGTCGGCCTCGACCTCCGCGGTGAACGCGTCGGCGATGGGATCGCCCTCACCGTCGTCGTGGCTGGCGTTGCGGATCAGGTCGTGCTCGGCGATCTCGAAGCCCTCGGCCTCGCCGCCGCCGGCCTCGGCGACGGGGCGCTCGGCGTCGTCCAGGCCGTCGTCGGGCGTGGCGCCGCCGATGCCCGCGGCCTGCTCGGCCGCGGCGGCCTCCTCGCGCGCCGCGAGGTCGTCACTGCGCTCCATCGGGTCCTCCTCGAAGTCGGGTGCGCCGCAGGGCTACCCGCTCGCGCCCTGGGGAAGCCCCGCGCCCTCGCGCTGGAAGGCCTCCAGCAGCGCGTTCTCGCGGGCCACCCGCCCCTCGGCGCCCTCCAGCTCGCGGAACATCGCCTTCAGGCGCCGCAGCCCGTCCGGCGGGTGGGCGGCGATCTGGGCGGCCAGGGCGAGGGCGGCGGCCTCGGCC
>JACCQW010000140.1 GCA_013813955.1 Solirubrobacterales bacterium | reverse complement strand
GGGCGGGCCTTTCGCGGACCGGTGCTACAGCAGGATGACCACCAGGATGATGATCACGAGCAGCGTGCCGATGCCGATGTACATACGACCTCTCCCTCTGTCGGGCGTTCTGGAGGATCTACCCCGCCGCGGCGTCCGTGAAGCGGTCGGTGGGCTCAGTGGTCGGCGACCGTGCCGCCATCGGGCTCCAGCGGCCGGCCCTCGTCGGCCCAGCGCTTGAGGCCGCCGGCCATGGTGTAGGCCTCGTAGCCGCCGGCGCGGAAGGCCTGGGCAGCCATCGCCGAGCGCGCCCCCAGCCGGCAGTGGAAGATCACGGGCCGCTCGCGGTCGATGCGGTCCGCGCTGGAGGCCAGCCGCTCGAGCTCGATGTGCTCGGCGCCGGCGATCCGGCCCGCCTGGTGCTCGTAGGGCTCACGCACGTCGATGACCTGTGCGCCGTCCTGCGCTAGCGCCTGCGCGGTCTTCTCGGGAGTGACCTCGATGTCGTCCGAGTCGAACACAGAGCTCATGGCACGAGGGATGTGCACACTGCCCGCACGGTGGCGCCTCCGGCCAGTGCCCGCGGCTCAGGCGGCGTCCGCCCACTCCATCGGGATGTCGCCGTGCTTGGCGGCGACGACCGCGAGGTAGTGCAGCGGCTCGCCGCTCAGCGAGAGGCGGTGGCGGTAGCGCATGCGCACGCGTTCCTCGACGGCGCCCTCGCGCAGCATCCGGGCGATGAGCCGCGAGAAGCCGGAGGCGTCCTCGTCGTCGAGGAAGTGCTCGCGGATGTTGAACGCGATCCAGCCCGGGGCGGACACGAAGTTGAAGGCCTCCGCGAACGCCTGCGGGGGCACGTCGCCGAACCCGAGCGCGGCGACACACGTCATGCAGTCGAAGTCGCGTCCGTCGAGCTCGCCGCGGGCAGCGTCGTCGAGGTCGGTCATGTCCAGCGCGTGGTAGTCGTCGTAGATACCGGGGCGGTCGCGCAGGGCCGCGTCGCGCGCCTCCTCGAGCAGGTCGACGCCGACGATCTCCCCGACGCCGATCTCCAGCAGCTCCTCGCCGACCATGCCGTTGCCCGCGCCGAAGTCCAGCGCGCGCACGCCGCCCACGTCGACCCCGGAGTCCTCGAGCTCGTCGCGCAGCAGCTCGGAGACGACCTGCGGCGAGTTGCACTCCAGGCGCTTGGCGAAGAGCTGCTCGTACAGGCCCGGGATCCCGTAGATGTCGGCGTAGTCGTGAAAGCGGATGCGCCTGCGATCACCGCCGACCTCGATCTCGCACCATTCCTCGTCCTGATCGAGCCCTCCCGCCGCAGGCGGGAGGTGAAGCGCGTACTCGTCCTGCGTCAGGGCGGGGGGCATCTGCGTCCTTCCGGGTCGGATGTGCTCGGATCCTGACTACCCGAGGTCCGGTTGGACAAACGGGAGTACCCGGTGGCCAGATCGGCCTACGGGCTGCCCGCCACCATAGGGGGTCGGGCCCAGGGGCGTCCGCCACGTGCGATCGTGCGTAGGGAGATGGTGTGCGAGCGATTCTGATCTGCGTCCCCGGTGCGCTTGCGCTGTCCGCCTGCGGCGCGGGGCCCGCAGACCGCGGGGACGCCCCGCGGACCCTGCCCTCCGCGCCGCCCTCGGAGGGGCGGCCGGCGGACCCGCGTGCGATCCCGGAGACGGTCCCCCTGCAGGCCGACGGGCCCGCGGACCCCGGACAGACTCGGGTCATCCGCGCGTGGGCACGGGCGCTGCGCGAGGGCGACGTGGCCAGGGCCGCCTCCTACTGGGCGGTGCCCTCCAGGGCGCAGAACGGGACGCCGGTCCTGACGCTGCGCAGCGAGGCCGACACGCGCGCGTTCAACCGCGCCCTGCCGTGCGGCGCCGTGCTCACGCGGTCCGGCGGCGCGTGCGCCTACACGATCACCACCGTGCGCCTGACGCAGCGTCCCGGGGCCGACTGCGGCAGCGGCGCCGGCGGCAGCGCGCGCAACGCGATCCGGGTTCGCGACGGCAAGATCGTCGAGTGGTACCGGCTTCCGGAGGACCCGGGCGACGGACGCGGCGGGCCCGAGCGTGCGCCGGTCCCCGACGCCGAGCGCGGACCGCTCGTCTAGAGCCGGGGGTCGACCCCGCGGTCGCGCTCGACGACGCGGTCGCGGACGACCTCACCGCCGCCGCCGCGACCGCGCGCCTGCATGAGGAAGATCAGCGAGATCACGAGGCCGAGGACGCCGACGATGATGAGGATCACGCCGACGGTCGACAGCTCGATGCCCGAGACCTCGGCGGAAACTGCGTATTTGAGGATCGCGCCGAGCGCGATGAGGAAGATCGATGTACCTATACCCATGATCGGGTCCTGCCCGGTGCGGCGTCTCGGTAAGCATCGTGTGGACAAAGCTACGATGCAGCCATGAGCTCGATCCCGACCGCGCCCGCCCCGAGCGAGGTCTACTCGCTGCCCCAGGAGCACGTCGACTTCCGCGACGCGGTTCGCCGCCTGGCCAGGGAGCGCATCGCGCCGCGGGCGGGGGAGATCGACCGGACGGGGGAGTATCCGTGGGACGTCCGCGAACTGCTGGGCTCGCACGATGTCCTCGCCCTGCCGTTCGACGAGGAGTACGGGGGCACGGGCACCGGCACCCTGATGTTGCAGATGGTCGTGGAGGAGATCGCCAAGGCGTGCGCCTCCAGCGCGCTCATCCTCATGGTCCACGAGCTCGGGACGCTGCCGATCCAGCTCTTCGGCACCGAGGCGCAGAAGCAGCGGTGGCTGCCGCGCTGCGCGACGGGCGAGTGGTCGCCGGCCTTCGCGCTCTCCGAACCCGACGCGGGCTCCGACCCCGCGGGGATGCGCACGACCGCGGTGCGCGCCGGCGACGAGTGGGTCCTCAACGGGCAGAAGAACTGGATCACCAACGCCGGCGTCGCGGACTTCTACGTCGTGTTCGCCAAGACCGACCGCGAGGCCGCCCGGATGTCCGCGTTCGTCGTCGAGTCCGACCGCGAGGGCCTGGACCCCGGCCAGATGGAGCGCAAGCTCGGCATCAAGGGCTCGACCACGGGGTCGCCGTCGTTCGTCGACGTGCGCATCCCGCACGAGAACATGATCGGCGAGGAGGGCAGGGGCCTCTCCCTCGCGCTGGCCACGCTGGAGCGCACGCGGCTGGGCGCCGCGGCGCAGGCGGTCGGCATCGCGCAGGGCGCGATCGACTACGCGGTGCAGTACGCCCGCGAGCGGATCGCCTTCGGCAAGCCGATCATCGAGATGCAGGGCATCCAGTTCAAGCTGGCCGACATGGAGACGCGGACCGCCGCGGCCCGCGAGCTGCTCTACAGGGCCTGCGCCATGGCCGACCGCGACGAGCCCGGGCTGGCAAAGTACACCTCGATGGCCAAGCTGTTCGCCTCGGACACAGCGATGGCGGTGACGATCGAGGCGATCCAGGTGCTCGGGGGCTACGGGTATGTGAACGAGTACCCCGTGGAGCGGATGATGCGCGACGCCAAGATCACCCAGATCTACGAGGGCACCAACGAGATCCAGCGGGTCGTCATCGCCCGCTCGTTGAAGTAGGCGCCATGCCCGGGGCGCCTCCGAACTCGATCCGGAGGATCCTGCTCGCGGCGCTGTTCGCGCTGTGCGCGGGCCTCGGCGCGGTCGCGATCATCGACGGCTTCAGCTTCTCCACGCCGGTGCGCCTGCTGCAGGGCGCGGCGCTCGTGGTGCTGGCCATCGGCGCGGCCGGCGCGCTGATGGCGCTGCTGGGCCTGCGCCTGGCCGGCTGGCAGGAGCCCGAGTCCGAGGCCGAATTCGAGCAGATCGTGCGGCGCAGCGAGCGCCTGGCCCGCGACGGCGTGGCCGCCGATCCCGAGGAGGGCGAGTTCATGGAGCTCGACCCCTACGACGACGAGGACTTCGAGGAGCTCGTGCGCGACGCGCTGGACGAGCTGCCCGACCTGCTGCAGCGCGCGCTGGAGCGCAACGTGGCCGTCGTGATCAGCGACGGCGGACGGCGGGCGCGGGCCTACGGCCTGTACCACGGCGACGGGGTCGCGCGCGACGATGTCCCCGACCGGATCGTGATCTACCGCGACACGTTGCGCCGCGATTTCGGGGAGGACCCCGAGCGTCTGCGCGACGAGGTCACGCGGACCGTGCGCCACGAGCTGGCGCACCATCTCGGCGCCGACGAGCTCGGCGTGCGCGAGCTCGGCCTGTAGGGGGTCCGCGCGGATGATGATCGTCATGCAGCCCGGGGCCGCGGAGACAGAGGTCGAGGCCGTCCGCGAGCGCCTGGCCCAGACGGGCGTGCACGTCGTCGTCATGCCGGGCGAGCTGACCACCGCGATCGGCGCCATCGGCGACCCCGAGGGCGTCGGTGAGCTGGGCCTGGAGGGCATGGCCGGTGTGGACCGCGTGGTGCCGATCTCCCGCCCCTACAAGCTGGCCTCCTCCGAGCTCAGCCACCACGAGCCCAGCCGCTTCGACATCGCAGGGCGGACGGTCGGCGGCGGCGAGACGTTCTGCCTGATCGCCGGGCCGTGCACGGTCGAGTCGCGGGAGGGCACGCTGGCGGTGGCCGAGGCCGTGCGCGAGGGCGGCGCGTCGATGCTCCGCGGGGGCGCGTACAAGCCACGCACGTCGCCGTTTGCCTTCAAGGGGCTCGGGGCACAGGCGCTCGAGCTGCTCGCCGAGGCGCGGGAGGCGACCGGGCTGCCCGTGGTCACCGAGCTGCTGGATTCCGGCCACGCCGAGGCGATCGAGGCACACGCCGACGTCGTGCAGATCGGGGCGCGCAACATGCAGAACTACGCGCTGCTGGAGGTGGCGGGCCGGCTCGGCCGGCCCGTGCTGCTCAAGCGCGGGCTGTCGTCGACCCTGGACGAGCTGCTGATGGCCGCGGACTACATCCTCAAGGAGGGCAACGAGAAGGTCATCCTCTGCGAGCGCGGGATCCGCACCTTCGAGACGGCCACTCGCTTCACGCTCGACCTCGGGGCGGTGCCCTGGCTGAAGCTCCACACGCACCTGCCGGTCGTCGTCGACCCCTCGCACGCCGCCGGCGACCGGCGGCTCGTGGAGCCGTTGTCGCGTGGCGCGGCGGCGGTGGGGGCGGACGGGATCATCGTCGAGGTGCACCAGGACCCCGAGCACGCGCTGTGCGACGGCCCGCAGGCGCTCTACGCGTCCGGATTCGCCGACTACGCGGGCACGGTCGCCGCCCACGCCGGCCTGCTGGGCAAGCGCCTCGCCTGAGCCGTCGGGCGCCGGCGTCCGGCGCGAGCGTGCCACCCGGTTGGTCGCGGAACGAGACCGTCATGTGCGAGAATCGACGGGAGGCTCCGGCGAGTGTGACGCCGGGGTGAAAAACGCCCCGTGGAGTGCGACCGCCGGGAGCACAACCGACAAGGAGCACCGCATGCCCGAAGCAGTGATCGTCGACGCCGTCCGGACCCCCATCGGCCGCGCGTTCAAGGGCTCGCTGATCGACGTCCGGGCCGATGACCTGGCCGCCACCCCGCTGAAGGCGCTGCAGGAGCGCAACCCGGAGGTGAACTTCTCCGAGACCGACGACCTCATGATGGGGTCGGCCTCGGGGATCGGGGAGCAGGGCTACAACGTGGGCCGCAACGCCCTGCTGCTCGCGGGCATCGATCACCACGTGCCCGCCTGCACCGTCAACCGCTTCTGCGCATCCTCGCTGCAGACCATCCGGATGGCCTTCCACGCGATCAAGGTCGGCGAGGGCGATCAGTACATCGCCGCCGGCGTCGAGGCCGTCTCCCGCGCGGGGCTGGGCGCCGGCATCGCCGACGAGGCCAAGCACCCGACGCTGAACGGCTCGGAGGGCTCGCTGTTCGACGTCTACATCCCGATGGGCCTGACGGCGGAGAACGTCGCCGACCGCTGCAAGGTCACCCGCGAGCAGCAGGACGAGTGGGCGGTCGTCTCGCAGAACCGTGCCGTCGAGGCCCGCGACTCGGGCCACTTCGACTCGGAGATCGTCCCGGTCATCACGCCGGACGGCACCGAGGTCGCCCGCGACGACGGCCCGCGGCCGGGCACGACGCTGGAGAAGCTCGCCGCCCTCAGCCCTGTCTTCCGCGAGGACGGCACCGTCACCGCGGGCAACGCCTGCCCGCTCAACGACGGGGCCGCCGCGGTGCTCGTCATGTCCGAGGAGAAGGCCTCGAGCCTCGGGTTGACGCCGCGCGCGCGGATCGTCGCCTCGACGGTGGCCGGCGTCCGCCCGGAGATCATGGGCCTCGGCCCGATCCCCGCGATCCAGGCGCTGCTCGCGCAGACGGGCATGAAGATGGACGACATCGACATCGTGGAGATCAACGAGGCGTTCGCGGCGCAGATCGTGCCCTGCAAGGACGAGCTGGGCATCTCCGACGACAAGCTCAACCCGTTCGGCGGCGCGATCGCCCTCGGCCACCCGTTCGGGATGACCGGCGCGCGGATCATGACGACGCTGCTCAACGACCTCGACACGCTCGACGGCACGTACGGCATCGAGTCGATGTGCGTCGGCGGCGGCATGGGGCAGGCGATGCTGGTGGAGCGGTTTGGCTGAGGTCGGCTCAAGTCCGCCGGCAGTGGTGCCGATGAACCGGATGTGAAGCCACGGCTACCCGCGCGAGGTCGAACATGAGCACCGTTTCGTACACACCTGCCCTTCCGTTCAGCGTCAGCG
>JACCQW010000094.1 GCA_013813955.1 Solirubrobacterales bacterium | reverse complement strand
CGCCGGGTTCGCGGCGCTTACGGGGCTCGTTGTGGCAATGGCGGCCGGCATGTACAACGAGGGCCTCGGGGCGTTCGCGGTGTGGATGGCGGTCGGCCTCGGCTTGGCGCCTAGCCGCCGTGACGCGAGTCTCGGGGACCCTCCGAGATCCGCGGTGTGAGCGGCCGCTCCGCGCCGACGCGCATCATCGTCGGGTTTCCCTTCGGCAGCGTCATGGGTGGTGCGGAACGGGTGTTGCGAAGCCTGCTGCGCCACCGCGAGCGCGCGGGCGTCCAGATCCACCTTGTCTGCTTCCAGGACGGTCCCTTCGTCGCGGAGGCCACGGGACTGGGGGTCCCGGTGACGGTCATTGATCCAGGTCGCTTCCGCCATCCCTGGCGGCTGATACTCGCAATAGTTCGCCTCGCCCGGCTGCTGAGAACCGTGCAGCCCGACCTGTGTGTCTCGTGGCTGCCGCGCGTGCAGACGGTCATGGCGCCCGCTGCTTTGCTCTCCGGACACGGGAAGCGGATCGTCTTCTTCCAGCACGAGGTTCCGAAGGCCCACGGGCTCGCACGTCTGGCCACGGTCCTGCCATGTCGGTGGGTGATCGCGTGCTCCGCATCCGTCGGCGAGGCCACGCGCGGGCGCTGGCCCCATCGCGATGGGTCGGTCGTCTGGCCGGGCATCGAGGCCCCGGTTGCACCTGCGCCCGCCGAGCTGGCGCTTCTGCGTCATGATCTGGAACTCCACGGTGGCTGGCCGGTGATCGGGATCGTCGGCCGGCTACTGACATGGAAGGGTCAGGATCGGCTGATCGATGCCGTCGGGCTCCTGCGTGATCGCGGTCTGCACGTCGTGTTGCTCATCGTCGGAGGATCAGCGCACGGCGTGGAGGCCGAGCTCGAGGAGCGCTTGCGCGCCCGTGCGCACGAACTGGATCTGGCCGATCGGGTGCGCTTCTGCGGCCACGTGCCGGATGCGACGATGCACGTCGCAGTCATGGACCTTCTCGTCAACGCCTCCAATGACGAGCCGTTTGGGATCGTGCTCCTTGAGGCGATGGCGCTCGGGGTCCCAGTGCTCGCCGTGGATCGTGGCGGGCCTCGCGAGATCGTTCGCGAGGGGAGCGGGATGCTCGTTGCGACGGGATCGCCCCCCGAGCTCGCCGACGCCGTGGCCGACCTGCTCTCGGATCCCCAGCGTCGCCGCGCGCTGGCGGCTGCCGGCAGAGCCCGATTCGACGAGCACTTCTCAGCCGAACGAATGGTGAAGGAGGTCGGGCGTGACCTGGCGGGGGTGGCGGGCGAACGCGTGACCCGTCGGCGCTGATGGCGTCAAGTCGCGTGCTCGCCGTTATCCCTGCGCCGACGTTCGGCGGGGCGGCCAACCAGGTTCTCCAACTGCACCAGCCGCTTCGCGCTCGCGGATGGGACCTCGTGGCGGTCGTGCCCAGCGAGCCGGGCAACACCGCCGAGCGCCTGCGTGACGGCGGCGTCGAGGTGATCCTGCGCCCCATGCACCGGCTTCGGGCGACCCTGCGACCAAGCCCTCATCTGGCTCTCGCTCGCCACGGGATCGGCGAGATCACTGCGCTGAGACGGATCGTCCGCGAACAGCAAGCTGCCGTCGTGCAGAGTCACGGCGATCTCAACCCGCATGCGGGGATCGCGGGCCATCTGGAGGGCGCCGCCGTGCACTGGCAGATCCTCGATTCGCGCACACCAGTAGCGCTGCGGTACGTGACTATGCCGCTCGCGTGCCGCCTCGCCGACTCGTTCGCGGCGATCGGCTACGAGCTCGCTCGCAGCCATCCGGGCGTGCTCGATTTCGGCGAGCGCTACGTGACGATCTACACCGCCGTCGATCCGGCGCGCTTCGCACGGTCGGCCGAGTTGCGCGTGGCTGCGCGAGCGGAGCTGCGGGTTCCGGAGGGTGCGTTTTGCGTCGGAGCGATAGGCAACCGCAACCCTCAGAAGGGCCACGAGTGGCTCGTTCGGGCAGCCGGGTCGGTTCGCACGCGGCATCCCCAGATCGCGGTGCGCGTCCTCGGGGCCGCATCTCCCGGGCACGAGCACTACGAGCAGCGACTGCGCGAGGAGGCGGCGGCACTCGGGCTGCGCGAACAGGACGGAAGCTTCGCGATCGTGGACCCGGGGGCACGTGTGCCCGACCTGATCGGGGCGCTGGACGCGCTGTGTATGTCCTCGGTCCCGAACTCGGAAGGGATCCCGACGGTCATCCTCGAAGCCATGACGGCGGGGATCCCCGTCGTGGCCACCGACGTTGGCGCCGTCTCGGAGGTCGTGATGGATGGCGTGACCGGGCGCGTTGTGCCCGCCCGGGATGGGCGTGCGTTGAGCGACGCGCGCGCCCGGCTCGCCGACGATGCCGCACTACGCGCCCGCCTGGTGGCCGCCGGGCGCGAGCGCGTTCACACGCATTTTTCGCTGGAGCGCCTGGTCGATCTTTATGCTCACTCGTACAACCTCGCCATGGCCCACCGTGCCACGCGTAGGCGTCGCGCGGCACTCAGCGCATACGGACCGTCTCCCGAACCTGGGCCGCCAGACGCTCCTGAAACCGGGCACGGCTGAAGTTCGCGGCATTCGCACGCGCCTCGGCTGGTTCAAACCGAGTGAAGTCGATCTCACTCATCGCCTCACCCAGCGCATCAACCGTTCGGGAGACCAACACCCCCGTCTCCCCAACGCGCACCGTCTCGCGCGCGCCGCCGCCGTCGACGGCCAGCACGGGCCGGCCGGCCGCCTGCGCCTCGACCGCGGCGATCCCGAACTCCTCGATGTTGGGCACCACCAGCGCGAGCGCTCGGCTGTAGAGGCGGGCGAGCTCGGCGTCGTCAACGCGTCCGAGGAACTCCGCGACGCCGGCGTAGCGTACGGCCAGCCGCTCAGCCTCCGGGCCGGTCCCGACGACCTGGACACGCTTCCCGGACCGCCGAGCGGCCTCGAGCGCGAGGTCGACCCGCTTGTGCGCGACTAGCTCGCAGACGACGAGGAAGTGATCCTCCGGCGCGGGCGGCGCGTCGAAGCGCTCGACCTCCACCGGCGGGTGGACGACGGACGCTTCACGGCCGTAGAACTCGTGGATGCGCTCGCGCGCGATCTCGCCGCAGCACAGATAACGCGTGACGCGCTCCGACGCGCCGATGTCCCAGCGGCGGATAGCGTCGAACGTTATGGCTGCCGCAGGACGCCATACGCGCGGGAATCCGGCCAAGGTCGCTTCGCGTTCATGCCAGACGTAGCGAAACGGCGAGTAGCAGTAGCAGACGTGCACGGCGCCGGGAGCGGGCCTGACCCCGTGGGCGAACGCGCTTGACGAGGAGACAAGGACGTCGTGACCGGCCACCGGCAAGCGCTCGATCGCGGCGGGAAACAGCGGCAGCAGGCGGCGGAATCCGCGCTGCCCGACCCCGAGCCGTTGGAGATACGACGTCCGGACACTCCGATGGGCGAAGTGCCCCTCGGTTCCTTCGGGGTCGTACAGACTCGTGTAGATCCGTGCCTCCGGCCACAGGTCGGCCATCGCTGCAAAGGTGCGCTCCGCGCCCCTCATGACGAGCAGGTAGTCGTGGACGAGACCGAGGGGCATGCGCCGGAGGCTAAGGGCAGCCGGCGAAGAAGGGTGGGTCCGTCGCCATGTCACGCAGCGCGCAGAACGCGGCCTTGGGGCTTCCGACTGCCTGTCCGCGGGGGACGAGCACGCCGAACCCGCGCTCGCCATCCTGGGGGGGCAGGCCGGGCACGTCGTACTGGGTGTGCAGGAAGAGTGCCTCGACGTCTGGCATCGTCAGTATCCTGCGAGTCAGTCGCGTCAGGCCTTGGGCCTGCGCATGGTGTGAGAGGGGAACCGCGCCCGTGGTGCTGAGGCCGACCTCGGTCACCCACACCGCCGCACCGGGGTCTTCAGAACGAAATCCCGCTCGGAAGTCCGCGAAGACACGGGCAAAGCCGCTGCCCGCGCCGAGGGCGGACATCCGGCCGTCGGCCTGGCCAGGGTAGGGGTGCAGTGCGAGCGCGTCGTAGTCGCTGGGCCTGAGCCCAGCCGCGTACAGGCCCTTGAGGTAGCGCTGCGGGCCCATGACATCGGCGCCGGCGTTACCCGCCAGTCCGCCCACCACGACGGCCATCTCGGAGTCGACCTCATCGACGGCCTCTGCCGCCGCGCGGTGCAGCCGGGCGTAACGCACCGGGTTCGGGTTCCTCCATGCGAAGTCGGCATTGGGCTCGTTCCAGGTCTCGATCCCGAGCGCTTCCGGCCACCTGCGGGCGACGAACGCGACGTGCTCCGCGAAGGCCTGCACGATGTCGGGATCATCGCGCGGCGGCGCGGACGGATCG
>JACCQW010000031.1 GCA_013813955.1 Solirubrobacterales bacterium | reverse complement strand
TCCCCAACGAGAAGCTGCTGTCGATCGTCGAGCGCCGCACCACGATGCTCGACGCCTTCCGCGAGGCCGACAACGTCCTGCGCCAGGGCGTCCAGGGCATCACCGACCTGATCACGATCCCCGGCCTGATCAACCTCGACTTCGCGGACGTGCGCACGATCATGGCCGACGCCGGGTCCGCGCTGATGGGCATCGGCACGTCCAACGGGGAGAACCGCGCGGCCGAGGCGGCGCGCACCGCGATCTCCAGCCCGCTGCTCGAGGAGTCCGTCGAGGGCGCCACCGGGATCCTGCTCAACATGACCGGCGGCAAGGACCTCGGGCTCTTCGAGGTCAACGAGGCGGCGGAGATCGTCCAGCAGGCCGCCGACCCCAACGCGAACATCATCTTCGGTGCCGTGATCGACGAGGGCCAGGGCGACGAGATCCGCGTGACCGTCATCGCGACCGGCTTCGACCACGGCCGCGCACGACCGCGCACCGTGCGCGAGGAGACGCGCGACAAGGCTCGCTCGCGCGACCGCGGCCCGCGCATCGACGATCGCCAGCGCTCGTCGCTGGAGATCCCCGACGACGAGATCGACATCCCGCCGTTTCTGCGCAACCGCTGATCCGCTAGCCGGACCGCGGCGGGCGCTCCGCTAGCCTGCGGCCCCGTGGAGCCCGCCACGCTCAAGCGCACGCCGCTTTTCGATCGCCACCGCGCGGCGGGGGCCAGGCTCGTGCCGTTCGCGGGCTGGCAGATGCCGGTGCAATACGCCGGCATCCGTGCCGAGCACGTCGCGGTCCGGACCGCCGTGGGGATCTTCGACGTGTCACACATGGGCGAGATCGAGACGCGCGGTCCGGGGGCGCTGGATCTCCTGCAGCAGCTGCTCTCCAACGACGTCTCCCAGCTGGCCATCGGCCAGGCCCAGTACTCCGTGCTCTGCGCCGAGGACGGCGGGGTCCTGGACGACCTCTTCACCTACCGCCTGGCGCCCGAGCGCTACCTGACGGTCACCAACGCCTCCAACCACGCCAGGGACCTGGCCTGGTTCGAGCGCCACGCCACAGGCTTCGAGGTGGAGGTCATCGACGCCCACGAGGACTACGCGATGCTGGCCGTCCAGGGCCCGAGCGCCCGCGAGCTCGTCCAGGCGATCGCCGACAGCCCTCTGCCCGAGCGCTTCCAGGCCGGCCGTCGCCTGCTCGCGGGCCGCAGCGCCCTCGTCTGCGGCACCGGCTACACCGGCGAGGACGGCGTCGAGCTGCTGATCGACCCCGCCGATGCGCCCGAGCTGTGGGATGAGATCGTGCGCCGAGGCGCCACACCCGCCGGCCTGGCCGCCCGCGACACGCTGCGCCTGGAGGTCTGCTTTCACCTCTACGGCAACGATCTCTCGGAGGACCGCGGCCCGATCGAGGCCGGCCTGGGATGGTGCTGCAAGGAGGCCACCGGCTTCATCGGGTCCGATGCCGTCCGCGCGGCACGGGACGCCCGCCCCGCGGAGAAGCTCGTGCCCTTCAAGCTCGACGGCCCCGGAATCGCCCGTCAGGGCAACGCGGTGCTGGGCGGCGGCGCGGTCACGAGTGGGACCCTGTCGCCATGCCTGGACGTCGGCATCGGCATGGCCTACCTGCCCGCCGGGCGCGCCGTCGCCGGCGAGCGCTTCGAGATCGACGTCCGGGGCAAGGTCCGCCGGGCCGTCGTCGCCACCAAGCCCCTGTACCGCCACGACGAGGAGACCGATGGCTGAGGCCAGCTACCCCGAGGACCTGCTGTATCACCCCGAGCACGACTGGACGAAGATCGCCGACGGCGTCGCCACCTTCGGGATCACCTGGTACGCGCAGGACGCGCTCGGCGAGGTGGTCTTCTTCGACCCGCCCGAGGTCGGCTCGAGCGTGACCGCCGGGCAGTCCTACGCGGAGGTCGAGTCCGTCAAGGCGGTCTCCGATGTCTTCGCCCCGCTCTCGGGAGAGATCGTCGAGGTCAACACCGCCCTGGGCGACACCCCGGAGGCCATCAACGACGACCCCTACGGCGCGGGCTGGATGGTCAAGGTCTCGCTGTCGGAGGAGTCCGAGCAGGAGAGCCTGCTCGACCGCGCCGCGTACGTCGCCTCGCTGACGTGAGCACCTACACCTCCGTCACCCCCGAGGATCTGCAGGCCATGCTCGACGCCATCGGCGTCGGCTCGGTCGGCGAGCTCTTCGCCCAGGTCCCCGAGGCGGTGCGCCTGGGGCGCCCGCTGGACCTGCCCGCCGGCCTGCCAGAGCAGGACGTCTTCGCGCACCTGCGCGACCTGGCGGCGCGCAACGTGTCCGCCGAGGACGAGATCACGTTCCTGGGCGCGGGGATGTACGACCACTACGTGCCGGCGCTCGTGGACATGCTCACGGAGCGCTCGGAGTTCCTGACGCCCTACACCCCCTATCAGCCGGAGATCAGCCAGGGCGGGCTGCAGGTCATGTTCGAGTACCAGACCGCGATCAGCGAGCTGACGGGGCTGCCGGTCTCCAACGCATCGGTCTACGAGGGCCCCAGCGCCCTGGCCGCCGCCGGTTATCTGGCCAAGCTCACCAACGGCCGCCCGCGCTTTGTCATCAGCCGTGGCGCGCATCCGCACAGCCGCGAGACGCTGCACACGATGGCCGTCGGCTACGGCGCCACCGTCGACGAGGTCGTCCTGAGCGACGGCGTCACCGACCTCGACGCGCTGCGCGACCTGCTGGGCGACGACGTCGCCGCCGTCTTCGTGCAGCAGCCGAACTTCCTCGGCGCGGTCGAGGACGTCGAGGCGATCGCCGCCGCCGCGCACGAGCACGGCGCGCTGGCCGTCTGCGCGGCCGACCCGCTGACGCTCGGCGTGCTGGAGGCGCCCGGCAATCAGGGCGTCGACGTCTGCATCGGCGAGGGCCAGACGCTCGGCAACCGGCTGGACTTCGGCGGGCCGTCGTTCGGCTTCTTCGCGGCGGCCGAGGCGCACCTGCGCAAGATGCCCGGCCGCATCGCGGGGGAGACCACCGACGTCGACGGCCGCCGCGGGTTCGTGCTCACGCTGCAGACGCGCGAGCAGCACATCCGCCGCGAGAAGGCGACGTCGAACATCTGTACCTCCCAGGCGCTCAACGCGCTCGCCGGCGTCGTCTACCTGACCTGGCTCGGACGTCGCGGCCTGGGCGAGCTGGGCGAGCTGATGCTCCAGCGCACCCATTACGCGCGCGAGACCCTCGCCGCACTTGACGGCGTGGCCGCGCTGCACGACCAGCCGGTGGTCCGGGAGTTCGCGCTGACGCTCGATGCGCCGGTCGACCGCGTGCTCGATCGCTGTGCGGGCGACGGGGTCAACGCGGGCTTCGCGCTGGGCCGCGCCTACGAGGAGCACCCCGACGGCCTGCTCGTCGCGATCACCGAGCGTCGCTCGCGGGCGGACATCGACCGCCTCGCTGAGGTCCTCGGCGCCGCTGTGGCCGCCGAGCGCCGGCACGCCGGGGTCGGCGCATGACGGGCTCGGGGGCTCCCCTGGAGGACAACCGTCTGCACGGCGATCCCGGCATCGAGCGGACCGAGATCGACCACGCGCCGAGCGCGCCGACCGTCGCGTCGGCGATGCAGCGCGAGCGCGCGATGACGATCTTCGAGAAGGGCGCCCCCGGCCGGCGCGCGTTCGTCGCGCCCGAGCTCGACGTCCCCGTCACCGGCGACCTGCTGCCCGACCGCCTGCGCCGCACCGAGCCGCCGCGGCTGCCCGAGCTCTCCGAGCCGGAGATCGTGCGCCACTACGTGCGCCTGTCCAAGCGCAACTTCGACCTGGACTCCGGCTTCTACCCGCTCGGCTCGTGCACGATGAAGCACAACCCGCGCCTGCACGAGCGCGTGGCGGCGCTGCCCGGCCACGCCCGGCTGCACCCCTTCCAGCGCCCGCAGCGCGCCCAGGGTGCGCTCGAGCTGATGTGGAACCTCGAGCGCTCGCTCGCCGAGATCGCCGGCCTGCCGCACGTCTCGCTGCAGCCCAGTGCGGGCTCGCACGGCGAGCTGGCCGGCGTGCTGCTGACGCGTGCCTACCACGAGGACCGTGGCGAGCGGCGCCACAAGGTGCTGACCCCCGACACCGCCCACGGCACCAACCCGGCGACGGTCACGATGGCTGGCTACGAGGTCGTCAAGGTCGGCACGAACCCCGACGGCGGGGTCGACGTCGACGACCTGCGCGCCAAGGCCGACGCCGACGTCGCCTGCCTGATGCTCACCAACCCCAACACGCTGGGGATCTTCGACGCGAACATCGAGCAGATCGCCGCGATCGTCCACCAGGTCGGCGCCACGCTGTACTACGACGGCGCGAACCTCAACGCGGTGATGGGCGTCACGCGCCCGGGCGACATGGGCTTCGACATCGTGCACTTCAACCTGCACAAGACCTTCACCCAGCCCCACGGCGGCGGCGGTCCGGGCTCCGGCCCGATCGCGGTCTCAGACCGCATCGAGCCGTACCTGCCGCGGCCGGTGATCGTGCGCGGCGAGGACGGGACGTTCGACCTCGACGAGGGAAGCGGATCGCGGGCGAAGTCGATCGGCCGCCTGCGCGGCTTCCAGGGCAACTACGGCTGCTTCGTGCGCTCCTACGCCTACATCCGCTCGCTCGGCGCCGAGGGCCTGAAGGACGCCAGCGAGGTCGCGGTGCTCAACGCCAACTACCTGCTGGCCAGGCTCTCGCGGGCCGGCGTGGCCGAGTACCTGCCGCTCGCCTTCGGGAAGCTGTGCATGCACGAGTTCGTCCTGTCGGGGGCGCCGATGAAGAAGGAGCTCGGGATCCGCACGCTCGATCTCGCCAAGCGCCTGCTCGATCACGGCTTCCACCCGCCGACGATCTACTTCCCGCTGCTCGTAGACGAGGCCGTGCTCATCGAGCCCACCGAGACCGAGACGCGCGAGACCCTCGACGCCTTCGCCGACGCGGTGGCCGAGATCCTGCGCGAGGCCGCCGACGACCCGGAGCTCGCGCGCAGCGCCCCCTACACGACGCCGGTCCGCCGCCTGGACGAGGCGGCGGCGGCCAAACGGCCGGTCATCCGCCAGCCGCTGTAGGCCCTCAGAGCATCTCAGCGCGGGGGCGCCTTGCCGCCGAGCAGGTCGAGCTCGATCAGCTCACAGTTCTCGACCAGCGCCATGACCTCGGTGACGTCATCGGAGTCGCGCATCTGCTCGATGACCCGGTCGAGCCCCTCCTTGCTGGTCCACAGCTCGGTCACCCAGATCATGTCGGGATCGTCGGCCTGGCGGCTGACGAGGTACAGCTCGCACGCGGGCTCCAGGAGGAGCTCGTCCGCGGCGTCGAGGAGGTGCTCGGCCACCTCGTCACCCTTGCCCGGCTTCGCCGTCCAGCGTGCGTAGCGCGCGACATCGTCCATCGGCCGTCGACCGTATCAGCGCCCGCCGCAGCGCGGCAGGCTGCGCGTGAGGACCATGCGCACCGGCGTGCGGCGGGCGCTCAGCCGCCGGCGGCCCTAGAGGACTCGACCTCCGCCAGGCGCGCCTCGGCGCTGCGGGCCTTAATGCGGACGAGGTGCTCGCCGGCCGACGTCGCGTCCGCCTTGGCGGCGAGGAGGCTGAAGCCGGTCTGCAAGACGTCGTTGACCGCCGAGGCGGCCAGCACGCCGGCCACGATGCGTCCCTCGCGCGGCCGCGCGACGCGCAGGCCGACGATCCCCAGCGAGCTCCACGTGCCGAGACAGCGCGTGCACGTCACGAGCTCGCCCAGCACATAGCGCAGCCCCCGGCCCTTCGGGTGCTTCTCGCCGCTGGGATCCTCGGCGACGACCGGCTCGCGCACCCAGCTGCCGATCTTCTCCTGGGCCAGCCCCTTGGTAAGCGCGAAGCTGGCCAGGGCGAGCACGGGCAGCTCGGCGCCGGGCGGCGCCTCGCGTGCCGGGTCGCGGGTGGCGCGCAGCAGCGCGGCCACGAGGGCGCCCCACGCGAGGTTCAGCGCGGCGTAGTCACGCGGCTCGGTCGGCGTCTCGGGGAGCGGGTCCATCGGGAGCGACTACCCTGCGCCGCCGTGTCGCTCACCATCTTCTCGGGGATCCAGCCGACCGGGCGCAAGCACCTGGGCAACTGGATCGGCGCGATCACGCAGTACGTGGCCGGACAGCAGCGCGGTGACCCGGCGATCTACTGCATCGTCGACCTGCACGCCACGACAGTCGCCTACGAGCCCGCGGTGCTGCGCGAGCGCGTGCACGACACCGCCGCGATCCTGCTGGCCGCGGGCCTGGACCCGGAGCGCTGCATCCTGTTTCGCCAGGGCGACGTGCCCGAGCACGCCGAGCTGTGCTGGCTGCTGGCGTCGGTGACCCCCCTGGGCGAGTTGAACCGGATGCACCAGTTCCGCGACAAGTCCATCGCCCAGCGCGAGCTGGTCGCGGCCGGCCTGCTCCTGTATCCGGTGCTGCAGGCCGCCGACGTGCTCGCATATCGCGCCGGGGAGGTGCCGGTCGGCGAGGACCAGCGCGAGCACCTCGAGCTCATGCGCGACGTCGCCACGCGCTTCAACGCGCGCTTCGGAGACGCCCTGCTCGTGGTGCCCGAGCACCGCATCCCAGCGGTCGGCGCGCGCGTGCGCGACCTGCAGGAGCCCGAGCGCAAGATGTCGACCACCGGGGGCAGCGAGCAGGGGACGGTCTACGTGCTCGACGAGCCCGGGGCGATCCTCAGCAAGTTCAAGCGGGCGGTGACCGACTCCGACGACCCGCCGCAGATCCGTCGCGGCGAGGACAAGCCGGGCGTCACCAACCTCATCGAGATCCTCGCCGCGGTGCGCGGGGTGCCGCCCGAGCGGGTCGAGGACGATCTCACCGGCGCGCGCGGGTACGGCGACCTGAAGGTCGCGGTGGCCGAGGCGGTCGTGGCGGAGCTGGCCCCGGCGCAGGAGCGCTACCGCGCGCTGCGCGCCGACGAGGGCGCGCTGGAGGAGATCCTGGCCGCCGGGGCCGACAAGGCCCGCGCGATCGCCGCCCGGACCCTCGCCGATGTGCGCGACGCAATGGGCGTCGGAGCACCGCGGTAGCCTGCCGCGCGTGTCCGTCGCGTCCCTCGATCTCGACCTGGAGGTCTTCTCCGGCCCGTTCGACCTGCTGCTGACGCTCGTCCTGCGCGAGGAGGTCGACCTGCTCGAGATCGAGCTCGCCGACGTCGTGCTGACCTACCTCGACCACCTGGAGGGCCGCGGCGAGCTGGACCTGGAGGTGGCCACGGAGTTCCTCGTCCTCATCGCGGCCCTGCTGGAGCTCAAGTCGCGGCTCATGCTGCCGCGCGAGGAGGGCGACATGCTCGACGTCGAGCCCGGCGAGGCGGCCGAGGAGCTACTGGCCCGGATGCTCGAGGCCCGGCGCTACCGCCACGCGGCCGAGCACCTCGCCGGCCGGCTGGAGGGGGAGGAGGGGGTGCGCTACCGCGCCGCGCCGCTGCCGCGCGAGCTGCGGCGCACCGATCTCTCGGGGGCGTCCGCCGTCTATGACCCCCGCCGCCTGGGCGCCGCGCTCGGCGGCCTGCTGCGCTTGGCGCCGGAGCTGGACCTCGGGCACCTGACGGCGCCGAGGGTCAGCGTCGCCGAGTGCCTCGGCCGCCTGCGCGCGCTGCTGCGCCGGGGCGCGTGCACGTTCGATCAGGCGGTCGCCGGGGCCGATCGGGTGACGGTCGCCGTCACGCTGTTCGCGCTGCTGGAGCTCTACAAGCAGGGCGAGGCGACGTGGACGCAGGAGGTGCCCTTCGGCGCGATCGCGATCGCGCCCGCCGCGCCGGTCGAGCGGGCGAGGGCGTCATGACCTCCATGAGCGAGCTCGCCCGGGTCCTGGAGGCGCTGCTGTTCCTCTCGCCGGACCCCGTGTCGCCCGCCGAGCTCGCCGAGGCCGCCGAGTGCGACATCGACGACGTCGAGGCGGCGGTCGCCGAGCTGGACGCCGCCTACGCGCCCGGCGCGCGCGGCCTGCAGCTCAAGCGCGTCGCCGGCGGCGTGGCGCTGGCCACCGACCCCGTCGCCGAGG
>JACCQW010000012.1 GCA_013813955.1 Solirubrobacterales bacterium | reverse complement strand
GGTCCGCCGCGACCACGATCGCGCCTGCCGGGTGCCCGCCGAGCTGGCCGGCGAGATGGTGCGTGCGGGCGCCGACGGGCTGGCCGTGTGGCTGCGCGCGCGGGAGGAGGGCGACTTCGCCCTCTTTCTGCCCGCCCTGCGGCGCAACCTCGAGCTGGCACGGCGATTCGCCGACTGCTATCCGGAGTCCGAGCACCCCTACGACGCGCTGCTGCATCAGTACGAGCCGGGCACCACCGCCGCCGAGGTCACCGCGCTGTTCGCCCGCCTGCGCGACGGCCTGGTCGGGTTGATGTCGGCGATCGCGCGGCGCCCCGAGCCGGCGGGCCTGGCCGGCACCTTCCCGGTCGCCGCCCAGCGCGAGGCGGGGCTGGAGATCGCGCGCGCGATCGGCTTCGACACCGCGTCCTGGCGCCTGGACGACGCCGTGCACCCCTTCGCCGCCTGCCCGGCGCCGAGCGACATCCGCGTAACCTCACGCTTCGACGAGCGCCACCTGCAGGGGCTGTTCGCCCTCATGCACGAGGTCGGCCACGGCCTCTACGAGCACGGCGTGGACCCGGCGCTGGCGCGCACGACGGTGGACACCGGCGTCTCGCTGGGCGTGCACGAGTCCCAGAGCCGGCTGTGGGAGAACATGGTCGGGCGCAGCGAGCCCTTCTGGCGCCACTGGCTGCCGCGCCTGCGCGAGCGCTTCCCGCTCACCCTGCGCGACGTCGGCCTGGAGGACTTCCTGCGCGCCGTCAACGTCGTGAGGCCCTCGCCCATCCGCGTGGAGGCCGACGAGGTCACCTACTCGCTGCACGTCATCCTGCGCTTCGAGCTGGAGCTGGCGCTCGTCGAGGGCACGCTCGACCCCGCCGATCTACCCGAGGCATGGGCCGCGAAGACCAGGCAGCTGCTGGGCATCGAGGTCCCCGACGACCGGCAGGGAGTCCTGCAGGACATCCACTGGTCGGAGGGGATCATCGGTTACTTCCCCACCTATGCGATCGGCAACGTCCTCGCCGCGCAGCTGTGGGGCGCGGCGCGGGCCGACCTCCCCGCGCTGGACGCCGACCTCGCGCGCGGCGAGTACGGGGCGCTGCGTGAATGGCTGCGAGAGCGCGTCCACCGCCACGGCCGGCTCCTGGAGCCGCCCGAGCTCATCGAGCAGGCCGTCGGCGGGCCGCTGGACCCCGGGCCGTTGCTCGAGCATCTGAACGCGAAGTACCGTGGCCTGTACGGGCTGAGCGCGGCGGGGCGCTGAACCACCCCCCGGGCGGCGGGCCGCGCCGCTAGTGCGATGAGATGATGCGGTCGATCAGGCCGTACTCGAGGGCCTGCTCGGGCGTGAAGAAGCGATCGCGCTCCATATCGAGGTGGACCTCCTCCTCCGGGCGCCCGGTGTGGTGCGCGTAGATCTCGTCGATGCGCTTGCGGGTCTTGAGGATCTCGAGCATGTGGATCTCGATGTCCGTCGACTGGCCCTCGAAGCCCGCGGAGGGTTGGTGGATGAGGATGCGGCTGTTGGGCAGCGAGAACCGCTTGCCCTTCGTTCCCCCGGTCAGCAGCAGCGATCCCATCGACATCGCGATCCCGCAGCAGATCGTCTGCACGTCGGGCTTGATGAAGTGCATCGTGTCGTAGATCGCCAGCCCCGCGTAGATCGAGCCGCCCGGGGAGTTGATGTACATCGAGATGTCCTTGTCGGGGTCCGAGGACTCCAGGTGCAGCAGCTGGGCCACGATGAGGTTGGCGATCTGGTCGTCGATCGGCGAGCCGCAGAAGATGATCCGCTCGTTGAGCAGGCGCGAGTAGATGTCGTATTCGCGGTCGCCGCGGCCGGTGCGCTCGACGACGGTGGGGACGAGGGGCATGCCCGGCATCCTCCCAGATCGCCCCGTCCGCCCGGCGGACCTCCCCGCTACGGTGACCACGTGCCCCCCGCCCTCTCCGTGCGCGGCCTGACCAAGCGCTACGACGACGGCTTCCTGGCCGTCGAGGCCTTCGACCTGCAGGTCGAGTCCGGCGGCTTCTTCGGGCTGCTCGGCCCCAACGGCGCCGGCAAGACGACGCTGATCAGCGCGATCTGCAACCTGATCCGCATCACCGCCGGCGAGGTCGAGATCTTCGGCGAGCCCCACTCCTCGATGGCCGCCCGCCGGATGATCGGCCTCGCCGAGCAGGACGTGAACCTCGACCGCTTCCTCGACGTGGAGGAGACGCTGACCTACCACGGCGGCTACTTCGGCATGAGCCGGGGAGAGGCGCGCCGGCGTGCCGGCGAGATGATGGACGTCTTCGACCTGCGCGCGAAGGCCGGCGTCCGCGCGCCCAAGCTGTCGGGCGGCATGCGCCGCCGGCTGCTGCTCGCCCGCGCCCTGATGCACGAGCCGCGCATGGTGATCCTCGACGAGCCGACCGCGGGCGTGGACTTCGAGCTGCGCATCGAGCTGTGGCGCTACATCCGCCGGCTGCACGAGGCCGGCACCACGATCCTGCTCACCACCCACTACCTGGAGGAGGCCGACGAGCTGTGCGAGGAGATCGCCCTCATCCGCTCCGGACGCCTGCTGGCGCGAGATTCCGCCCACGGTTTGCGTGCCACGTACGATGCTGATTCGCTTGCCGATGTCTACGTCAAGGCGATGGGACCCCAAGACGTGGGCTGAAGTTGCACAACTTCGTGGAACGGGTAGGGGTTGCACACACATAGGGGCGCGTCGGCCTGGGAAGCAGGGGGTGCGGGCGCCGACCCACCGAAAGGGAGAACGATGTCTGTACGCAAGCTCGGCCTGCTGGCTTTCGTGATCGGCGCCGCCGTCATCTGGGCCCTGCCCGCCGCAACCCTCGGTCAGGGGGGAGAGCGCAAGCGCGCCGACGACGTCCTGCGTGAAGCCACCCAGAGGCTCGGCGCGAGCGTGCAACAGACCGTCGAGCAGACCACCGGCGCGGTCAGGCAGACCACGCGCAGGTCCGCCGAGAACGTCCGGAGCACCACGAAGAAGGTCCAGGG
This sequence comes from Solirubrobacterales bacterium, assembly GCA_013813955.1. Taxonomy (GTDB): domain Bacteria; phylum Actinomycetota; class Thermoleophilia; order Solirubrobacterales; family Solirubrobacteraceae; genus CADCVQ01. The sequence continues at coordinate 3,855 of JACCQW010000012.1, read as the reverse complement.
GAACTTGAAGACCACGGCCGGGCAGTCCGGCAAGCAGCAGACGCGCGCCCCGGCCGCCGACCCCCAGGTCCAGCCGCCGCTGCGCGGCGACAATCCTCACGGCCAGGGCACCGTCGGCGTGGTCGACGTCATGCCCAGCGCCGAGCGGCCCTTCCCGGACAGCACCGACGAGGGTGCCGACTCGGGCGAGGAGACCATCGTGGGGCGCTCGCGCGGCGAGCAGCAGGCCGACGGCAGCTACCGCGGCCACATCACGATCCTCGAGCTCTTCGGCAGCGAGGTCGCGGGCGTCAACACCGTCGAGGGCGAGGCCAAGGACGGCCCGTTGCAGCCCCTGCAGGAGGGCGTCCTGGACCCGCTCTGCACTGGCAGCGGAGTGTGCCTGCAGGTCCTGACCGCGAAGTCGTCGTCGACTTCGACGGGCTCCTCCAACGACTTTGCCGTCACCCGCGCCGCCGTCGGCGGCCCCGGAGGGCTCACCGTCGGCGCGGCCGAGAGCAACGGCACGATCACCGAGGACGCCAACTGCCAGACGTCGACCGGCAGCTCGCGCGCCGCGGACGTCCGCGCCAGCGGCAACGTCGTCGCGAGCGCCGCGAGCTCGAGCAGCACGTCGAAGGCGTGTCGCGGTCAGGCCGAGCAGACCACGCAGGAGTCCTCGGTCATCAACCTCGGCGGCACCGGCGTCCCGCTGCCCGACCCGGGCTGCGCGAACGGCACGCCCGACACGCGGTTCTCCCCGCTGTCGCCGCTTGCGGTGATCGTCTGCAACGCCGATGAGCAGGGCGGCTCCGGCACGCGCCAGGCGCTCGACGTGTTCGTCCTGAGCGCCGGTGGCACCAGCCTCGCGCAGGACTCCACCGCCCAGGCGGAGTCCAAGGCGGTCGCGCCTCCGGAGACCGGCGGACCCGCCGCGCCGCAGTGCTCCGACGGTGTCGACAAGGACGGTGACGGCGTCGCGGACGCCGCGGACCCCGGCTGCCACACCGACGGAAACGCGAACAACCCGGCCTCGTTCAACCCCAACGACAACAGCGAGGCAAACGCTGCCGCTCCCCCCGGTGGCGGTGGTGGCGGCGGCGACGACGACGGCGACAAGCCGCAGTGCTCCGACGGCCGCGACAACGACGGCGACGGCGTCGCCGACGAGCGCGACCCCGGCTGCCACACCGACGGCAACGCCGACAATGCCGCGTCGTTCGATCCAGACGATGATGACGAGCGCAACGACGACGGCGGCGGCGCTGGCGGCGCCGGCGGCGGCGGCGACGGCGACGGCGGGGCACGTGACCTCGATCGCAGCTCGCTGCCGTTCACCGGGACCGACGTCATCGGCCTGGCGCTGGCCGGTCTGCTGGTGCTGGCGGGTGGCCTCGTGCTCCGCCGGCGCGAGGACCTGCTGCCGCGCTGAGCCCACGCAGCATCCTCGACGCGCTGACACGGCGCCGCTTCGGCGGCGCCGTGCTCGTGCTCGCGGGCATCGTCGTCGCGGTGGTCGTCGTCCTGTCCCTCGGGGGCGATGACGGCGACGCCCCCCCGGCCCCGGCGGCGCGGACCGTCGCCGTGCCCGGGCTCGGCCTGGCCTTCTCGCATCCCGCGAGCTGGAAGCGCGAGATCGACCGGCGCGTCATCCGCCTGCGCAGCCCCGACGGCTCGGCGACCCTGACCTTCGCGTCCCCCATCGCGGGGCGCGAGCCCGCGCGGGTCACCGAGGCCCTGAGGAGCGCGCTGCGCCGGGCCCTGGCCCCCGCTCGCGTCATCGGCGAGGGTCCCGGCAAGCTCGGCAACCGCGACGTGACGAGCTTCGAGGTCCGCGGCCGCGCGCGCGGGAAGACCGTGCGGGCCCTGGGCATCGTCGACAGCACGCCGTACCGCACCTACACGGTTACGGTGCTCACCCCGGCGCGGCCGTCGCGCATGCGCCTGCAGGAGGTGCGCGCGATCCTGCAGACCGTGCGACTCACCGAGCCCGTACGCTCGCGGCGATGACCGAGCTGCTCGCCCGCCGCCGCGGGCTCATCGCGTTGGCCGGCCGCGAGACCGACCGGGTCCTGAAGCTGTGGTCGCAGACCATCGTGGCGCCGGTGCTCTCCTCGTTTCTGTTCATCCTCGTGTTCGGGCTGTCGCTCGGCGACCGGATCCGGGCGATCGACGGGGTGGATTACGAGGTGTTCATCGTGCCCGGCCTGATCACGATGGCGATGGCGCAGGCCGCTTACGCCAACAACTCCTCCTCGGTGTTCCAGGCACGCTCGGAGCGCTACCTGCACGACGTGCTGTCGGCGCCGATGCGCTCCTGGGAGGTCAATCTCGGCCTCTCGCTGGGCGGGGTCGTGCGCGCGATGGCCATCGGCGCCGGGCTGCTGGCGCTGGCGCTGCCGGTCACCGGCGTCCCCGTGCGCGAGCCGCTCGTGCTCCTGGCCGCGGTCGGCCTCGTGCTCGTGCTGTTCGCCTCGCTGGGCGTGGTGGTCGGCGTCTACGCGGAGAGCTGGGATCAGCACGGGTTCGTCAACAACATCCTCATCCTCCCGCTGAGCTTTTTGGGCGGCGTCTTCTACTCCGTCGAGCTGCTGCCCTCCCCGTGGGAGGAGATCAGCCACGTCAACCCGATCTTCTTTCTCATCAACGCCGTGCGCTACGGCTTCCTGGGCACGAGCGACGTCCCGATCGGCCTCGCGCTCGGCGTCACCGCAGCGATGGCGGCGGCCGTGGTCGCATGGAGCGCGGTCATGTTCCACACCGGCCGCCGCCTGAAGGCCTAGGCGCGGTGTTCGCGCTGAACCTCCCCAACGTCCTCACGCTGCTGCGGATCCTGCTCGTGCCGGTGCTCGTCGTCGCGCTGCTCGACGAGACCCCCAACGGCGATCTGCTCGCCGCGATCGTCTTCGCCGTCGCCTCGCTGACCGACGCGATCGACGGCTACCTCGCGCGCTCACGCGACGCGATCACCAACTTCGGCAAGCTGATGGACCCGATCGCCGACAAGCTGCTGATCGTCGCCGCGCTCGTGGCGCTCGTGTCGCTGGACCGCCTGGCGGGGTGGGTGGCGATGGTCATCATCGCGCGCGAGCTGACCGTGACCGTTACGCGCATGCAGGCCACCCAGCAGGGCGTGGTCATCGCCGCGACCTGGTGGGGCAAGGCGAAGACGATCGTGCAGGTCGCCGCGATCTTCTTCCTGATCGCGGTCGGCGAGCCCACCCCGGCGTGGGTCGACGGCCTGGTCTACGGCGCGGTGGCGATCACCGTGATCAGCGGCGTGGACTACTTCTTCGGGCTGCGGCGCAGCCTGCGCGGGGCGGCCGAGGCTCAGCGGCCGGAGCCGGCGGCATCCAGCCAGTCGCGCATCGACATGTGATGCTCGGCGTGCTCGCCGGTGCGCAGCTCGCGGCGCAGCTCGCCCAGCAGGCCGAAGCGCTCGGCCACGACGTTGTGCTGGTGGATGGTCTCCAGGTTCTCCTGGCGCGCGGAGACGAGATGCTCGTCGGACAGCTCTGACAGGTCTGAGATCACGCCGCGCACCATCTCGCGCACGCAGTCCTCGACGAAGCGCGGCCGCCGGTGGGCCTTCTCGACGACGGCGGCCTCGTCGGAGCGCTTCATCAGCTCGTAGATCTCCGAGGACATCGAGCCCTCCACGATCGCCAGCAGGGTCCTGGCGTCGATCTGGGTGCCCGCGCCCTCCGGCGCGCCGATGTGCAGCGTGCCCAGCCCGCGCTGGTTGTGCGTCGCGACGGGGACGTGCTCGAGGATGCGCGCGATCTCGTCGTCGGTGAAGCCGTCGGCGGCCAGGCGCTCGCGCGCGGCGCCGGCGACGAGCTGCTGGGCGCACGGGCAGGCGGTCATGCCCTGGGC
>JACCQW010000010.1 GCA_013813955.1 Solirubrobacterales bacterium | reverse complement strand
CGGCGTGGTGTTCGCGCTCGACGCGCCGCACGGCGCGCGCTGGGGGACGCTGCCCGCCCTGGAGGTCGACCCGAGAGCGGGGAGGGGCGGCACCCTGACCCTTCGCTTCGGCCGCGACGTCCAGCTCGGCCGCGACACCGTCCTCGACGTGCGCACCGGGCGCGACAACGCGGTGAGCCTGGCCGACGGCGTCCTGCTGCAGGCCGGCACACGCTTCGCGCTGTACGGCGGAACGATCCATATCGGAGAGCACTCGTTCGTGCGCGACCACGTGCAGCTGAAGGTCAGCGGCGGGGAGATCGACCTCGGCCCTCGGGTGCAGCTCGGCCGCGAGGTGAACCTCGATGCGGCACGGTCCATCGTGCTGGGAGAGCACGCCGGCCTCGCCGAGCGCACGTCGATCCTCGACTCCGACCACGGCCACGACGGCAGCGACGCGTTCTTCATGGACCAGGCCCTGAAGGTCGGTCCGGTACGCATCGGGCGCAACGTCTTCATCGCGGCCAACGTCGTGGTCCTGCGCGGTGCGCGGGTGGGGGACAACAGCGTCGTCGGCGCCGGCGCGCTGCTGCGCGGGGAGGACTACGAGGGCGGCTGGCTGTACGCCGGGACGCCCGCCAGGGCTATCCGCCGGCTGGACGGCACCCCCACCGCCGACGCCCCGCCGGCATGACCGCGGCCGGCGCGTCCTATGGCGCGAATGGCGGCGGTCGCGCGCCCGCCGGGCCCCAGCCTCCCGTGACGTCCGCCGCGCTGCGGCGCTGGTGCCTGGACAGGCCCGGTGCCACTGAGGAGTTCCCGTTCGGTGAGGAGCACTCGGTGTTCAAGGTGGCCGGCAAGATGTTCGCTCTCAGCGCCCTGGCCGCCGAGCCACTGAAGGTCAGCCTGAAGTGCGAGCCCGAGCTCGCCGCGCGGCTACGCGCCACGCACCCCGCGATCGTGGCGGGCTACCACCTGAGCAAGCGCCACTGGAACACGGTCACGATCGACGGCTCGCTGCCCGGCGCGTCCATCGCCGACATGCTCGAGGACAGCTACGACCTCGTCGTCACCGGGCTCCCGCGCCGCACCCAGCGCGAGCTGGGCTGGGCCCCGGGGCTCGACACCGACCGCTAGGCGAGCTCTCGCCAGTGCTCGATCCATACGCGCTCTGCGTGCGATCCCCGCCTGCTGAGACCGGATCAGCGCACCACCCGACGCCCGGCCCGCCGGCCGGGTAGACCTAGTGCCGATGGCCGATCGCCTCGACGAGTACCGAAGCAAGCGCGACCCGAGCCGCACGCCCGAGCCCGCGGGCGACGGAACCCGGGCGGGGCAGGGCGCGCCGCGCTTCGTCGTGCAGGAGCACCATGCCACGCGCCTGCACTGGGACCTGCGCCTCGAGCACGACGGCGTCGCGGTCTCCTGGGCAATCCCCAACGGCATCCCCGAGGACACGAAGGACAACCGCAAGGCGATCCACACCGAGGACCATCCGCTGGAGTACCTGGACTTCGAGGGCGACATCCCCAAGGGCTCCTACGGCGCGGGCTCGATGTGCATCTGGGACCGCGGCACCTACGAGACCCACGAGTTCCACGAGGACAAGGTCGAGGTGACCTTCCACGGCGAGCGCCTGCGCGGGCGCTACGGCCTGTTCCCCACCCGCCGCAAGGGCGAGCCCGAGGGCAAGGACTGGATGATCCACCGCATGGACCCGCCCGAGGACCCCGGGCGCGAGCCCATGCCCGAGCGCCTGCGGCCGATGCTCGCCCGCCCCGGGCCGCTGCCCGCCGACGACGCGAGCTGGGCCTTCGAGATCAAGTGGGACGGCGTGCGCGCGCTGGCCTACTCCGAGCCCGGGCGCCTGCGACTGGAGAGCCGCAACCGCAACGACATCACCGCCGCCTATCCTGAGCTGCGCGCGCTCAACCGCGCGTTGAGCTCGCACCGCGCGATCCTCGACGGCGAGATCGTGGCCTTCGACGAGGACGGCCGCCCGAGCTTCGGCCGCCTGCAGGGGCGCATGCACGTGGGCTCGGAGAGCGCGGCCCGCCGGCGGGCCAAGGAGGTGCCGGTCGTCTACGTGATCTTCGACCTGCTGTGGCTCGACGGCCATCCGCTCCTGGCGCTGCCATACGCCGAGCGGCGCGCCCGGCTGACCGAGCTCGGGCTGCGAGGCGCCGGGTGGCAGACGCCCGACCACATCGTCGGCGACGGCGCAGCCGTGCTGGAGGCCAGCCGGGCCGGCGGGCTGGAGGGCGTCGTGGCCAAGCGCCTGGACAGCCCCTACGAGCCCGGCCGGCGGTCGGCGTACTGGGTGAAGGTCAAGAACGTGCACCGGGAGGACGTCGTGGTCGGCGGCTGGCTGCCGGGGGAGGGACGGCGCCGCGAGCGCATCGGCGCGCTGCTCGTCGGCGTCGAGGAGGACGGCGGGCTGCGCTACGCCGGGCGCGTGGGCACCGGCTTCACCGACGCCGAGCTCGAGCGCCTGGCCGCCACGCTGGAGCAGCGCGGCTCCTCGCCGTTCTCGGCCGGCAAGCCGCCGCGCGGCGCGGTCTGGGTGCAGCCCGACCACATCGCCGAGGTCGAGTTCACCGAGTGGACCTCCGACGGCATGCTGCGCCATCCTTCCTACAAGGGCCTGCGCGAGGAGGTCCCCGCCGCGGCGTTCCTGGACGGCGGCCGGCCCGTTCGCGACGGGCGCGAGGTCACGCTCGCCGGGCGCACGCTGAAGGTCACGAACCTCGACAAGGTCCTCTATCCGGCCAGCGGGTTCACCAAGCGCGACGTCATCGAGTACCTCGTGCGCGTCGCCCCCGTCCTGCTGCCCCACCTCGCGGGCCGCCCGCTGACGCTCAAGCGCTACCCCAACGGCGTCGACGAGCCGCACTTCTTCGAGAAGCAGTGCCCGAAGCACCGCCCCGACTGGGTGCAGACCTCACCGGTGCGGATGTCCGACAAGACGATCGACTTCTGCGTGGCCGCCGACGTGCCGACGCTCGCCTGGCTTGGCAACCTCGCCGATCTGGAGCTGCATACGTCGATGTCGCTGGCGGCCCGGATCGAGCGCCCGACGATGATGGTCTTCGACCTGGATCCCGGCCCGCCGGCCACGATCGTGGAGTGCTGCCGGGTCGGGCTGCTGCTGCAGGGCATGTTCGAGCACCTGGGCCTGCAGAGCTTCGCCAAGACCTCGGGCTCGAAGGGGATGCAGGTCTACGTCCCGCTCAACGTGCCGGAGATGACCTACGCGGCGACGAAGGGCTTCGCCCGCGCGGTGGCCGAGCTGCTGGAGGCCTCCGAGCCCGACCTGGTGGTCTCGCGCATGACCAAGACGCTGCGCAAGGGCAAGGTGCTCGTCGACTGGAGCCAGAACGACGAGAAGAAGACCACGGTCAACGTCTACTCGCTGCGCGCCCGCGAGCGCCCGACGGTGTCGACTCCGATCACGTGGGAGGAGGTGGCCGTGTGCGGGCGGTCGGGCGACCCGCAGCAGCTGGTCTTCGGCGCCGCGCAGGTCCTCGAGCGGGTGGCGCAGCGCGGCGACGAGTTCGCCCCGGTCCTGTCGCTGGTGCAGGATCTGCCCGCGCTGGGTTAGGGTCCCGCCACGCATCCGCGACAGGGAGACCACATGGACCCGAAACGGCTGAAGGCGATCAAGGTCTTTGCCTCGCTCGACGATCAGACGCTCAAGAGCATTGCCACGTTCGCGACGGAGACGTCGGTGCCCGAGGGCAAGCACCTGGTCAAGGAGGGCGACTACGCCTACGAGCTGATGGCCATCGAGGAGGGCGAGGCCGAGGTCCTGCGCGACGGCAGGCCGGTGGCCACGCTCGGCGCCGGTGACTTCTTCGGCGAGATCGGCGTGCTCGAGAAGTCGCTGCGCACAGCATCCGTCGTCGCGAAGACGCCGATGCGCCTGGTGACGCTGTCGCACTGGGACCTCAAGCGCCTCGGCGACGCGATGGACGAGATCACCGCGACGCTCCGGGAGCGCAAGGCCGCCGACAACCTGGGTGGCTGACCGCCGGACGGGCGCCCGCCCGTCCGGCCCCGGCTACTCCGAGACGCGTTCGATCAGGATGGCGACGCGCACGTGGGCGCGCCACTCGTCCAGCTCGTCGCCGCGCAGCCCGGTCGACACGACGTCGACCGCCTTGATGTTGCGCAGGGTCTGCTTCGCCTCGGCGAGCGCCTGCTGAACCGCGTCATCCGAGCTCGTCTTCGAGCTCCCGACGAGCTCGATGATCTTTACTACGGCCATGCGTGTCTCCTCCCGGTCGTGGACGTTCCGAGCCTAAGGCCTGATCGGCCCCGGCGGTAGGGTCCGGTGCCGTGCGGGCGGCCGACATGCCCCATCTGGAGGGGGTCCGGCATCGGTGGGTGCGTGCCGGCGACGTCGAGCTGCACGTCGCCGAAGCCGGCGCGGGGGAGCCGGTGGTCCTTCTGCACGGCTGGCCGCAGCACTGGTGGATGTGGCGCCATCTCATCGCGGCGCTCGCGACCGACTTCCACGTCATCGCGCCCGACCTGCGCGGCTACGGGTGGAGCGAGGCGCCCCGCGGGGGCTATGACAAGGAGCAGTTCGCGGCCGACGTGCTCGCGCTGCTCGACGCGCTGGGGCTCGAGCGCGTCCGGCTCGCCGGTCACGACTGGGGCGGAGTGGCTGCGTTCATGCTCTGCGTGGACCATCCCGAGCGCGTGTCGCAGTACCTCGCGCTGAACACCGGACATCCGTGGATCGGGATGGACGCGCGGATGGCGGCGCATCTGTGGGCCTTCTCCTACCAGCTCGCGCTGGCCAGCCCGGGCGCCGGGCCGTGGATCGCCTCGCGCCCGGAGACCGTGCGCCTCTTGTTCCGGTCGGTGGCCACGCACCGCGCGGGACTCGAGGGCGAGGTGGACGTCTACGCCGGGCGCTTCCGCGAGCCCGCCCGCGCACGCGCCGCCTCGCAGACCTACCGCACCTTCCTGCTACGCGAGGTCCTCCCGCTGGCGCGCGGGCGCTACCGCGGCAGGCGCCTGAGCACGCCGACGCTGTGGCTGCACGGGACCGCAGACCCCGTCATCTCGCGGCACATGGTCGAGAGCGTGCGCCCGCACGCCGACGACATCACGATCGAGTGGGTCGAGGGCTGCGGGCATTTCATCGCAGAGGAGCGCCCGGACGTCGTGGTCGACCGCGCGCTGACGTTCTTCGGGGCCCCCCGCATGTCATCATGAGCACGGAGTGGGAGTGGAGACGTTGCGCACCGGGTTGGTCGTAGTCGCCTGCGGGCTCGCCGGCGCGAGCCTGGGCGCATGTGTCGTTGACGGCGATTCCGACGAGAAGGACGCCTCCACCACCCCGTCGCGGTCGACGACCACGCAGGCCGTCTCCACGGCGGTGACCATCGGCGAGGCCAGCGCCACGGGCGACTTCGCGGTCGCGCAGGCCGACGGCTCGATCAAGAACCCGAAGCGCATCAGCCTGGTCGTGACCGCCGTGCCCGATCAGCAGGTGGACGTGAGCTACAACGTGACCTGCACGACCGACACCCCCCGCGCGAAGACGTTCAGCGACGATTTCAGCGCCAAGACGCCGGTCGAGCGCAAGATCGACGTCCCGTCGACGACGCCGGAGGCCTGCGACCTGGCGGCCAACGCACAGCTGGAAGGGAAGGGCGAGCTCCGCGTTCAGTTGAAGGGCTCGGAGGGGGAGTGAGCGCGCCCGGCAGGATTTGAACCTGCGACCTCTCGCTCCGGAGGCGAGCGCTCTATCCACTGAGCTACGGGCGCGTGCCGGTGCAGGCTAGCGCGCCCCTGCGGGCGCGGCGGCGCGGCGCGAGCGTGACGTGGATGCCCTCCGGCGAGTTGGCGTCGCACATCTTCGGCGGGCCCGCGACGCGCTCGCAGTGCACCAACGGCACCTCTTCGGCGGAGGGGCGATCCCACATGTGACGTCCCGCTCCCGGGTCAGGCTCACCGGTGGCCGGTGGCCGGGACCGGGGGCGGGTCACGGGCGTGGGGCGGGCGCCGCTCCCACCTGGGCGGTGCAGAACGCGCAGCGCCGCGCCGCGATCGGGATGTCGCTGAGGCACTCCGGGCACTCGCGTGTCGGGGTGTCGACCTTCAGCTCCGGGCGCAGGCGCGCGAGCAGCGCGTTGACCGGCTTGACGACGAGAAAGAAGACGGCGGCGGCGATGATTACGAAGGTCAGCAGCGCGTTGATGAAGTCCCCGTAGCGAAACGTGCTGCCGTTGATCGTGAAATCGAGGTCGGAGAAGTCGCGCTGGCCGCCGATGGCGGCGATCAGCGGCGTGACCAGGTCGGCGACGAGTGCCGTCACGACGGCGCCGAACGCGGTGCCGATGACCACCGCGACGGCCAGGTCGACGAGGTTCCCCCGCAGGATGAACTCGCGGAACTCCTTGAGCATCTGACCCCCTTCGTGTGTGTCCGAAGCGCCCCGGGCCTGACCCTAGAGGTACCCTCGGCGCGATGGAGCTCTCGCTGTTCTTCGCTGGGACCGCCGGGTCGGTGCCCTCCGCACGGCGTGGTCTGCCCGCGGTGCTGGTCCGTCGCGGGGGCGACCGCGTGCTCATCGATTGCGGCGAGGGCACGCAGCGCCAGCTCGTGCGCTCGGTCGGGCTGGCGGACCTCACCGACGTCTTCCTGACGCACTTGCACGCCGACCACTGGCTCGGCCTGCCGGGCATGCTGAAGTCGTTTGAGCTGCGTGACCGCGAGCGCCCGCTCACCGTCCACGGCCCGCCCGGCACATCGGCGACCCTCGAGCGCCTGCGTCCCGTCTTCGGCCGCCCGCGCTACGGGCTGGGCATCGTCGACCTGCAGGACGACGAGCCGGTGGAGCGCGACGGCTACGCGATCACGCCCTTCGCGGTGCGCCACCGCGGTGCCGCGTTCGGCTATGCGCTGGTGGAGGAGCCGCGCCCCGGCCGCTTCGACGCCGCGCTGGCCGAGCGCCTCGGGGTCACGCCGGGGCCGGACTTCGGGCGCCTGCAGCGCGGTGAGACCGTCGACGGCGTGACTCCCCAGCAGGTCGTGGGGCAGACCCGTGCGGGGCGCCGGGTTGTCTTCACGGGCGACACCGCGCCGACCGACGCCGTCGTAGTCGCCGCCCATCGCGCCGACGTGCTCGTCCACGAGGCGACCTTCGCCCACGAGGACGCCGACCGCGCCGCCAGGACCGGCCACTCCACCGCGCGCCAGGCGGCGCAGGTCGCCGCCGACGCCGAGGTACGCCTGCTCGCGCTGACGCACCTGTCCTCGCGCTACGCGGGAGGAGAGATCTGCGACGAGGCGCGCGCCGTCTTTCCCGACACGGTCGTCCCGCGCGACTTCGACACGATCGACGTACCCCTACCCGAGCGTGGCGAGCCGGAGCTGGTGCGCTTCAATCGCGAGGCCGGCGAGCGCCGCGCGGTGACGCGCACGGAGGAGGCGCCCGCGTGATCGAGCGGCCCGGCTGGCTCACGGTCGCGCTCGCCGCGGCCTGCGGCCTGCTGCTCGGCGTCGTCCTCGTGCTCGGCCTCGGCGGCGGGTCGGATCCCGATGCTCCGGCCCGGACGGTCACCGTCGCCGCCACGCGCACCACAGGCGGAACGGTCGTGGTCACGACCCGGGTGCCGGCGCTGGTCGGCGAGCGCCTGAACGTCGCCAAGGAACGCCTGGAGCGGGCGCGCTTCGACGCCGACGTCGAGGGCGGCGGCGTGTTCGGCGTGCTGCGCGAGTCCAACTGGGAGGTCGTCGAGCAGAGCCCGCTCGCCGGCCGGATGCTCGAGCAGGGCTCTTCGGTGCGTGTGCGCATCCAGCGGCGCTGACCCTCGTGGCGCCCGGGATCCGCCCGCCGCGCTGGTAGGGTCATGTGGCCAGTCCTTTAACCCGGTCCCGTGAGGCCAGGAAGGATCCGATGTCAGAACCGAAGGTCGTCCTCGACCGCGACGCCATGCGCCGCGCCCTCGTGCGCATCGGGCACGAGATCGTCGAGAACGCCGGTGCGCCCGAGCGGCTCGCGCTCGTGGGCATCCACCGCCGCGGAGCGGTGCTCGCGGCCCGGCTGCGCGACATCCTCGAGGGCCTGCTTGACGCCGACCTGCCCCTGGGCGATGTCGACATCTCGTTCTACCGCGACGACCTCACGATCCGGGCGGGCACGCCCGTGGTCCACGCGTCGCACCTGCAGTTCGACCTGGAGGGGCGCACGGTGATCATCGTCGACGACGTCCTGTTCACCGGGCGCACCGTGCGGGCCGCCATCGAAGCGCTCTTCGACTACGGCCGCCCCGCGCGCGTGCAGCTCGCCGTGCTCGCCGACCGCGGCCACCGCGAGCTGCCCTTCCGGCCCGACTACGTGGGCAAGAACCTGCCGACGGCGCGCGGCGAGCGCGTCTACGTCCGCGTCGAGGAGCTCGACGGCGAGGACAGCGTGACCATCCGTGAGTTCGAGGAGGCTCTGGCCTGATGCGACACCTCCTGTCCATCGAGGACCTAGACCGCGACGCCATCGAGCGCATCCTCGACCGCGCTGCCGCCTTCGCCGAGGTCTCCGACCGCGAGATCAAGAAGGTCCCCGCGCTGCGCGGGCGCACGGTGCTCAACCTCTTCTACGAGGCCTCAACGCGCACCCGCTCGTCCTTCGAGCTGGCTGCCAAGCGCCTGAGCGCGGACGTCGTGAACTTCGCGGCCAGCGGCTCGAGCGTCGAGAAGGGCGAGTCGCTGAAGGACACCGTGCTGACGCTCAGCGCGCACTCGCCCGACGCGATCGTCATCCGCACGCCCTACGCCGGCGCGGCGGCGCTCGTGGCCCGCTGGACCACCGCCGCGATCGTCAACGCCGGCGACGGCATGCACGAGCATCCAACCCAGGCGCTGCTGGACGTCCACACCCTGCGCCAGAAGCTCGGTTCGCTTGAGGGCCGCTCGATCTGGATCGTCGGCGACGTCTCGCACTCCCGCGTCGCGCGCTCGAACATCCTCGCCTTCCGCACCATGGGCGCCCACGTGACCGTCTGCGGGCCGCCGACGCTGCTGCCGCGCGGCATCGAGGCGCTGGGCTGCGACGTGCGCTACGACCTCACCGACCTGCGCGAGGCCGACGTCGTCTACGCGCTGCGGATGCAGAACGAGCGCATGGACCAGGCGTTCGTCCCGAGCCTGCGCGAGTACGCCGCCAACTACCAGATCAACGGCCGGCGGCTCGGCCCGCGCCAGGTGCTCATGCACCCCGGCCCGGTCAACCGCGGCGTCGAGCTGTCGGGCGAGGTCGTCGACTCGCCGCAGGCGGTCATCACGATGCAGGTCAAGGCCGGGGTGGTCGTCCGGATGGCGGTCCTCTACGAGGTGCTCGCCGGCGCCCGCGACGCGCGCCCCGCCCCGCGCCCGACCGAGC
>JACCQW010000472.1 GCA_013813955.1 Solirubrobacterales bacterium | reverse complement strand
CGCCGGTGCGTCGCTGAGCGCCGGCCGACGGACCGAGCGCCGCCGCCCCGGCCCGCCGCCCGGCCCTTGCGGACGGGTACCTTTGTCATAATCGCCGGGTCATGAGGTTCCTGCGCATGAAGCCCGGTCACGGCGAGATCCTGCTCGCCGAAGGTGACGTGGACGTACCCGAGGAGGAGAAGGCGCTCGTGGACGCCTTCCGCGAGCAGCTCGATGCCGGGATGTGGGCCGCCGTGCCGCAGGCCACCGCGGGCGGGCGCCGCGAGGCGCACATGGTCCGCAGCTTCGACGAGGTGCCCCGCGACGCCGAGCGCGTGATCTTCTTCCCGCGCGCCGCGGGCGGGCGCTAGCGCCCCGGGCCGATGCTGCTCGCCCTCAGTGCGACCGCCATCGTCGCTCTCGTGCTGCTGTGGGAGGTGGCGTGGCCGACCGTCGCCGAGCAGATCGAGCGCCACAAGGCCCGGCGCGCACGTATCCACGACGACGACCTGGTCGCAGGCTATGACCCCGGGCGCGAGCGCCGCGCCGAGCAGCGCGCCCGCGCCCTGCTGCGCTCCTGCGTCAACGACGAGGAATGGGCGATGTACCGCGACCTCGGGTTCATCCGGGTCTGGGGCGAGGGGATCGAGCCCGCCCACGCCGGCCGGGAGCCCGCCGCCGCCGGCGCGCCCTACGCCTACCTCATCTATCCGCACAAGCCGATCGTCGCCTACCTGCCCCAGACCCGCCGCCTGCTCAGCGAGTACTGCGTGGCCTTCCCCGACGAGACGCGCCCCTTCGGCTCGGCCCGTCTGCCCGACTCCGACGACGTGCTGGCCAAGTGGATGGCGCTGACCGGCGACGAGCGCCGCCTGATCGCGACGGCGAACATGCACCTGCCCGGCCGCCAGGTCGATCCCAAGCAGGTGCGCCGCGACCTCTGGCGCCTGGGCCAGTGGGAGCAGTCGCGCCTGCGCGAGGATCGCCACGGCACGGGCCAGGTTGCCGCGCCGTAGGGTTTCGCGAACGTGACCCCGGACGTCCCTCTCGACCCCAAGCACATGAGCCGTGCCCTCACGGAGGGTCCCGCGCGCGCCCCCGCCCGCGCCTATCTGCACGGCATCGGCTTCGATGCCGAGGCCCTGAGCAAGCCGATCGTCGGCGTCGCCTCCACCTGGATCGAGACGATGCCCTGCAACTTCCACCTGCGCGCCCTCGCCGCCCGGGTCAAGGAGGGCATCCGTGCCGCCGGCGGCACGCCGATGGAGTTCAACACGGTCGCGATCTCCGACGGGATCACGATGGGCACGAGGGGCATGAAGACGAGCCTGGTCTCCCGCGAGGTCATCGCCGACTCGATCGAGCTCGTGGCCCGCGGCCACCGCTTCGACGCGGTGATCGCGCTCAGCGGCTGCGACAAGACGATTCCCGGCACCGTGATGGCGCTCGCACGCCTGAATGTGCCCGGCGTGATGCTCTACGGCGGCTCGATCGCCCCCGGGCGCCTGGCGGGCCAGGACGTGACCATCCAGGACGTCTTCGAGGCGGTCGGCGCGCACGCGGCGGGCACCATGAGCGACGCGCAGCTCACCGAGCTGGAGCAGGCGGCCAGCCCGGGCTCGGGGGCGTGTGCCGGCCAGTTCACGGCGAACACGATGGCCATGGCCTTCGAGGTGCTCGGCATCAGCCCGATGGGCAGTGCGATGGTCCCCGCGATGGACGCGGACAAGCCCGGCGTCGCGGCGGCGGCCGGCCGGCTGGTGATGGACGTGCTCGCGCGCGGCCTGCGCCCGCGGGACATCATCACCAGGGACTCTCTGGAGAACGCGATCGCGGCGATCGCCACCTCCGGCGGCTCGACCAACGGCGTTCTGCACCTGCTGGCCGTCGCGCGCGAGGCCGGAGTCGACCTGGACATCGACGACTTCGACCGGATCTCCGAGCGCACGCCGCTGCTGTGCGACCTCAAGCCCGGCGGCCGCTACGTGGCCACCGACCTCTACGCGGCCGGCGGCGTCCCGCTCGTGGCGCAGCGCCTGCAGGAGGCAGGGCTGCTGCACGACGACGCGATCACCGTCACCGGGCGCACGGTCGGCGAGCACGCCCGCGAGGCATCCGAGACCGACGGCCAGCAGGTCGTGCGCCCGCTGAACGATCCGATCAAGGCCAGCGGCGGTCTGGCCATCCTGCGCGGCAACCTCGCCCCGGCCGGCTGCGTCGTCAAGCTCTCCGGCCACGAGCGCCGCCACCATCGAGGGCCCGCCCGCGTCTTCGAGAGCGAGGAGGCCGCCATGGACGCGGTCATCACCGGCTCCATCGCCGGGGGCGACGTCGTGGTCATCCGCAACGAGGGGCCCGCCGGCGGTCCGGGCATGCGCGAGATGCTCGCCGTCACCGCCGCGCTCAACGGATCCGGGCTGGGCGAGCACGTCGCGCTGCTGACCGATGGCCGCTTCAGCGGCGCCACGCATGGCTTCATGGCCGGCCATGTCGCGCCCGAGGCGGCGCGGGGCGGCCCGATCGCGGCCGTCGCCGACGGCGACGAGATCACGATCGACGTCGACGCCCGCCGCCTGGACGTCGCGCTCGGCGACGAGCAGATCGCCGCGCGCGTGGCCGCCTACGAGTCACCGGTAAACGGCGACCACACCGGCGTGCTGGCCAAGTACGCCCGCCTGGTCTCCAGCGCCTCCGAGGGCGCGATCACGTGCTAGCGCGGCTGGACGCGGGCTGCTCCTCGCCGGGCCCCTCCTCCAGGAACGCGCGCAGGTCGGTGTTGAAGCGCGCGGGGCGCTCGAGCATCGGGACGTGCCCGGTGCCGCGGTAGACGACCTTACGGGCGTCGCCGATCAGGCGCTCGAACTCGTCCGCGTCGCCCACCGGGACGAGCCGGTCACGATCGCCCCACACCACCAGCGTCGGGCAGGCGATCTCGCCGAGCCGGTCGCGGATCGGGTAGCCGGTCATCCCCCCCAGCGCGGCGAGGAAGCCCGGCTTGCCGGTCCCGCGCACCTGCTCGGCGATGAGCGGCGCGGGCAGCCGGTCGGCGCGGGCGGCGACGAGGCCCATGAGCGCTCGTCGCAGCCGGGGGCGCCGCGAGACGATGTCCGAGCGTGCCGCGAACCAACCGGCGTAGAAGGTGGTCAGGGCCTCCGCGCGCCGCAGGAGGGCCAGTGCCGAGTCGGCCCGCAGGTGCTCGATGCTCAGCCCCGCCGCGGCCACCAGGCACAGCCGCTCCACGCGCTCCGGGAAGCGGATCGCAAGCTCCGCGCCGACGAAGCCTCCCATCGAGTTGCCCACGAGCGCCACGGTGTCGAGGTCCAGCGCGGCGCACAGGTCGTCCAGGGTGCGCGCGTAGCCGGCGATGGAGATCGCCTGCACCGGCATCTGCGACGCGCCGAAGCCGGGCAGGTCGACGGCGATCACACGGTGGTCGCGCGCGAACTCGCAGATGTTCTCCAGCCAGTTCTGCCAGCTGCCGCCCAGGCCGTGCACGAACAGCACGACCGGCCCGCGGCCCACGTCGACGACGTTGCACCATCGGTCCTGCACCTCGACCCAGCGCAGGTGCTCGCGCCAGTCGACGTCCATCCAGGCCGACCGGCCGACGGGGCCGTACGCATCGAGGCCGCGGTGCTGTTCTAGGCTTGAGGAGGCGGCCACGGCGGCCGACAACCCTACTGCGCATGCGCATAGCGATCGATATCGACTCCACGCTGCATCACTACTGGGACGTCCTCTCGGCGGCCGCCCGGCGGCGCTTCGGCATCGACCTGCCCTACGAGGAGCAGCTGGACTGGGGGATCACCCGCCTGCGCCCCGAGCAGCTGAACCTGTGCATCGCCGAGACACATGGCGAGAGTGCTATCGCGGCCGCCGAGCCCTACCCGGACGCGGTTGCGACGGTCCGCCGGTGGCACGAGGCCGGGCACTTCATCCACATCACCACCCACCGCGCCGCCGACGCCCACGAGGCCACCGAGCGCTGGCTGGCGCAGATCGGCCTGCCCTACGACGAGCTGTACTGCTCCTTTGACAAGCTCAGCCGCTGCCTGGAGATCGGGATCGACCTGCTCGTCGACGACAGCCCGGTCAACCTCGCCGGGGCCGTGGAGCGGGGCCTGCTGGTGGCCACCATCGCCCACCCCTGGAACCGGGACGTGTGCGAGGAGGAGGACGTGATCTGCGGCGCCGACTGGCGCGAGCTGGCGGCACGCCTGGAACCGCTGCTGATCCGGTGATCCCGGGTGTGACCGAGCATCGCGCCTTGCAGGACTTCTCCCAGACGCCCCGCCGTACAATGATCCGCAACTCCCGCCGTCTCGAAGGTTCAAGGAAGTCGTGCGTCAACTCTCCATCATCGCCCTCTGCCTGCTCATCGCCGTCCTGCTGGCCGGGGTCGGTGGCGTCTACGCCTACGACAGCGGCCGCGACGACCTGATCGCCGAGGGTGTCCGCGTCGGCGCCGTCGACGTCGGCGGCCTGCGGGCCACCGAGGCGCGGGCGCTCGTGCGCGACCGGCTGCTCGAGCCGCTGCAGGAGCCGCTCCTGATCCGCGTCGGCGACGAGTCCTTTCCGCTGAGCGCCCGCGAGGCGCGCATCCGCGCGGACATCTCGGCGATGGTGGCCGACGCGGTGCGGCGCAGCCGCGAGGGCTCCGTGTTCAGCCGCACGTGGCGCGGGCTCACCGGCGGTCAGGTCCGCGCGCGCATAGCCCCTACCGTCGGGTACTCCGAGGCGGCCGTGCAGCGCCTGGTCGACAGGGTGCGCGTCAAGATGAGCCGCGACGCCGTCGACGCGAAGGTGGACTTCGCCGCCCAGAACCTCACGGTCCGCGAGTCCAAGACCGGTCGCACGATCGACGCCAAGCGGCTGCGCGCCAAGGTGCGCACCGCGCTCGTCTCGACCGCGGGCGAGCGCACCGTCCGCGCCGAGCTCGAGAAGGTGCAGCCGAAGGTCTCCAGCGGCAGGCTCGCCGACCGCTACCCCGTGGTGCTCACGGTCGACCGCGGCGGCTTTCGCATCCGGCTCTTCAAGAACCTCAAGGAGGTCAAGAGCTACCCGATCGCGCTCGGCGAGGCCGGCCAGGAGACCCCCAGCGGGCTCTACAACATCGCCAACAAGGCGGTCAACCCGGCCTGGAACGTCCCCAACTCCGACTGGGCCGGCGACCTGGCCGGCACGGTGGTCCCCGGAGGCACCCCTGAGAACCCGCTCAAGGCGCGCTGGATGGGGATCTACGACGGCGTCGGCGTGCACGGCACGGCCGACCGGGCATCGATCGGCTCCAACGCGTCCAAGGGCTGCATCCGCATGCTCATCGAGGACGTCAAGGTGCTCTACGACCAGGTCCCGGTAGGCGCCCCGATCTACATCGACTGAGCAGGCCGCGGCCGCGTGCGCCCCGCTCGCTCACGCACCCGCGGGCGCCCTGATCGCATCGGGCGAAATCTCCTCCCAGCCCTGCTCGGTGAGCAGGGCATGGTGCGGCGAGTGTCGAAGGACCAGGGTGCCGATGAAGACCCCTCGCTCGCGCTTGCGCATGATCGCGTACCACATCGTCGACGCATCGCCCGTGCCCTGGATGCGCAGCCACGGCCGCGGTGGGAGGCCGGTGTCGCCCGCGACGCCCGCGGCGATCAGCTGGTGTTGGGTGGCGACGGTGCCCTGATCGGTGTCGATGAAGAACAGCCCCATCGAGTGTGAGGCTAGCGCGGCGTGGCAGGCCGCCCTCGCTCGCTTCGAGGGCGATCTGCACCGCCGTGGCGCCGCGGAGAAGACCCGCCGCGCCTACGCAGCCGACGTGCGCCAGTTCGCCATCTGGGCGACCGGGCACGGCGTCGATCCCGTGCAGGTCGCGCCGAGGCTGCTGCGCCGCTATGCCGCCGTGCTCTCCGAGCGCCGCGCCGCGCCGGCCACGGTGGCCCGCAAGCTCGCTTCGCTGCGCGCGTTCTTCCGGACGCTGCGCGAGCACGGCGACGTGCCCGCCAACCCCGCCGACCTGCTGGCCGCGCCCAAGCGCCCGCGGCGCCTGCCGCGGGTGCTGGAGCCCGAGGCGGTCGGGGCGCTGCTGGACCGCATCCCGGCCTCCACGCCGCTGGAGCTGCGCGACCGTGCGCTGTTCGAGCTCGCCTACGCCTGCGGCCTGCGCGCGGAGGAGCTCGTGACGCTCGACGTCGGCTCGGTGGACTTCGACGCCGAGGCGGTCCGGGTGGAGGGCAAGGGCTCCAAGACGCGGATCGTCCCCGCCGGGGAGTCCGCGCTGGCCGCGCTCGCGCGCTACCTCGAGCGCGCGCGAGCAGCGCTGACCGGCGGCGACGGCGAGGCGGCGCTGTTTCTCTCCAAGTCTGGCCGGCGGCTGTCGACGTCAGACGTGCGCCGGCGCCTGCGGGTCTGGACGCGCCACGCCGCGGTCCAGGGCGGGGTGCACCCGCACGCGCTGCGCCACTGCTTCGCCACGCACCTGCTGGAGGGCGGGGCGGACCTGCGCGCGATCCAGGAGCTGCTGGGGCATGCCTCCATCTCCACGACGCAGATCTACACTCGGGTAGAGTCGGCGCGCCTGAAAAGGGCATATGCGCGGGCACATCCGAGGGCGTGAGGGTGGAGACGAACGTCAAAGCGATCGAGCTGAAGGACCTGTGGCGGCGCTACAAGCGCGACGACGATCAGCGTGCGCGCGAGCGGCTGGTGGTCGCCTACTCGCCGCTGGTCAAGTACGTCTCCGGCCGCATGGCCTCGGGGCTGCCAGCGCACGTGGAGGAGGCCGACCTCATCTCCTACGGGCTCGTCGGGCTGATCTCCGCGGTCGAGCGCTTCGAGCTCGAGCGCGAGATCAAGTTCGAGACCTACGCCATCACGCGCATCAAGGGCTCGATCATCGACGAGCTCCGCTCACAGGACTGGGTGCCGCGCTCGGTGCGCGCGCGCGCACGGGCGATCCAGAAGGCCAACGCCAAGCTCGAGCACAAGCTCCAGCGTGCCCCGACCGACGAGGAGATGGCGGGCGAGCTGCAGATGACCGTCAGCGACTTCAACGACGCGCTGCTGCAGATCTCCAACTCGACGATCGCCGCGCTGGACGAGCTGTGGACGGTGTCCGACGCCTCCGGCGATCAGGTCTCGCTGCTGGACACCCTGGAGGATCCGCTTGCGGAGGACCCGGCGCAGGTCATGGACACCACCGAGCTCAAGGACCGCATCGCCGACGCGATCAGCCGACTGCCCGAGCGCGAGAAGCTGGTGGTCGCGCTCTACTACTACGAGAACCTGACCCTCCGCGAGATCGGCGAGGTGCTCGGCGTGACGGAATCGCGCGTCTCACAGCTGCACACGAAGGCGGTGCTGCGCCTGCGCGGGCGGATGTCCGCCGACGGTCTGGACGACGCGACGTAGCGTCTATAGCGTCGCGTCCCCCCGAAGAGAGGAGACGCGGCATGCACAAGTCTGCAGACCGCATTCGCAACGTCGCGCTTGTCGGCCATCGCGGCAGCGGGAAGACCTCGCTGCACGAGGCGCTGCTCTTCGAGGCCCGGGCGACGAACCGCCTCGGTTCGGTGCTCGACGGGACCACGGTGTCGGACTCCGAGCCTGACGAGCAGATGCGCAAGATGTCGATCTCGGCGGCGCTGAGCTCGTTCGAGTGGTCCGATCGCAAGATCAACCTGCTGGACACCCCGGGCGAGCCGAGCTTCGTCGCGGACGCGCTGGGCGCGCTGCGTGTGTGCGAGTCGGCGATCTTCGTGGTCAACGGCGTGATGGGCGTCGAGGTCTCCACGCAGCGCCTGTGGGCGCGTGCGGAGGAGCTCGACATCGCGCGCATGGTCTTCGTGAACATGCTCGACCGCGAGCGCGCCGACTTCTTCCGGGCCCTGGATTCGCTGAAGGCCGCGTTCGGCCCCCACGCCGTGGCCACCGAGATCCCAATCGGCGCCGAGCACGAGATCTCCGGCATCGTCGACCTCGTCGACATGAAGGCCTACCGCTACGACGGCGACGGCCGCGAGAACTGCACCGAGGTCGAGATCCCCGCCGACCTGCAGCCGCTGGCCGAGGAGTACCGCGAGAAGCTCATGGACGAGGTCTGCGAGGTCTCCGACTCGCTGATGGAGCGCTACCTGGAGGGCGCCGAGATCGCCCACGACGAGATCGTCGCGGCCCTGAAGGAGGGCACCAACCACGGCGACATCTTCCCCGTGACCTGCGGGGTCGCGACGCGCAACCTCGGCACGAACCGCGTGCTCGACGCGATCGTCGAGGACCTTCCCTCGCCGGTCAAGCACGGCGGCCTCGCGCTGCCCGAGATCACGCTCGAGGCCGACGAGGACGAGCCGCTGTACGCCTACGTGTTCAAGACGCGCGCCGATCCCTTCGCGGGGCGGATCAATCTCTTCCGCGTCTATCAGGGCGTCATGAGCCACGACACCCAGATCATGAACACCCGCACGCACGGCAAGGAGCGCGTCGGCCAGCTGCTGGTCTTCAGCGGCAAGGAGACCGGCCACGCCGACGAGTTCGGGCCCGGGGACATCGGCGCGGTGGCCAAGCTCAAGGAGACCCGCGCCGGGGACTGGCTGGCCGAGCGCGACGAACCGATCTCGATGCCCGCGATCGAGCTCCCGGCGCCGGTGATGGCGTTCGCGATCGAGGCCGTGGGCGACGAGGACAAGGTGTTCAGCTCCCTGCGCCGCCTGCAGGAGGAGGACCCCACGATCGACCTGCACCGCGACCCGCAGACCGGCGACCAGATCGTGGCCGGCCTGTCGCAGATGCACGTGGAGGTGATCGTCGATCGCCTGAAGGCGCGCTTCGGGGCCGAGGTGACGCTCAAGCCGCCGCGCGTGCCCTACCAGGAGACCGTCCGCAGGCCGGCCAAGGCGCACGGGCGCCACAAGAAGCAGTCCGGCGGGCGCGGGCAGTTCGGCGACTGCCATATCGCCATCGAGCCGATCACCGAGCCCGGCCATCCGACGGGCTTCGAGTTCGTGACCGCGATCAAGGGCGGCGTGATCCCGACGTCGTTCATCCCGGCGGTGGAGAAGGGCGTCGTGGAGGCGATGCGTGCCGGCCCGGTCGCCGGGTGTCCGGTCAAGGACGTCCGCGTGACGGTCTACGACGGCAGCTACCACACGGTCGACTCCTCGGAGATGGCCTTCAAGATGGCGGGCTCGATCGCCATGAAGGAGGCGATGGCCAACGCCTCGCCCGTCCTGCTGGAGCCGCTGATGCTGGTGACGCTCTCGATCCCCGAGGATTCCGTCGGCGACGTGATCGGCGACCTGAACTCCCGGCGCGGGCGCCCGCAGGGCATGGAGAACCGCGCGGGCCTGACCGAGGTCAAAGCCGAGGTGCCGATGGCCGAGATGGTCACCTACGCGCCCGACCTGCGCTCACTGACCGGCGGGCAGGGCGACTACACGATGGAGTTCCTGCGTTACGAGGAGGTCCCCGCGCACCTGGCCCAGAAGGTGGTCGCACAGGCCACGCAGGCCGAGGCGGTCAAGGCGTAGGCGCGACCGGGCCCGCCCCACGCACGCGATACCCTCGCCCATGTGACCAGGAAGTCCATCACCACCAGCCACGTCGCCGTGGCCTGCGACGTCTGCGGCCGGACGCTGCTGCGCGGTGAGCACGCCGACACGTTCATCGCCGGCGGTTCGCGGCGGATGGTCTGCGAGCTGTGCACCGCGCGGGCGGCCAACGAGGGCTGGATCCGCGAGGGCGCCGACAACAACC
>JACCQW010000462.1 GCA_013813955.1 Solirubrobacterales bacterium | reverse complement strand
CCTCTCTCTCCGCTGGAAGGACCTCAACGGTGCTTCGCGCGCCGGGGCGCGCGTCGGTCCTTGGCCTTCGTCGACAGCCGGGAGTAGACCACGCGGGTCGTGGCCGGTGCCGCGGCGGGCTCGGTGTGCACGGTGCCGAAACCGGCTGGGAGCGCCACGAGGTCTTGCGACACTCCCAATGCTGAGCCGTCGACCGCGTACGAAGGCGTCATAAGAGGCCCGAGGTCGAAGGCCGGGCCCAGTGGCACCTCCTCGCGCGTTCCGCTCGCCAGGTCGACCACAGCAGCCCACGGACGGACGTCAAGCCGGCCATCGCCGGCACGGTCCCCCCGGGCGTCAAACCAGCTGAGCGCGACGCGCCCGCCGGGCAGGACGGCCACCGCGGGCATGAAGGCGACGACGGGAACGTCGATCAGCCGGCGCTGAGAGCTCCATGTGCGCCCGGCGTCACGGCTCTCGGTCAGCGCGATGCCTCCGCGGCCATTGCGCGGCTCCTCGGTAATGGCTCGGACGATCCGGCCGGGGCCGGCGGCGGTGGCGGCTCCGCCGATGAGCATGCGCACGCCGTCGCGTGAGAATTCGGCCAGGATCGGCGATCCGGCCATCCCCCCGCGCGTCCACGTCGCCCCGCCGTCGGTCGAACGCGTGCTGACGCCGACGAAGCGGACCGGCTCCGACGCACTCGCCGGGTTGAACGTGCCGACGAGGTCGCCGTACGTCGCGGTGTTCGCCACCGCGATCAGCGTGTCATCGTCGCCGCGCAGCAGGGAGGGGTCGTCGAGGAGCGTGCCCGCGCCCGGGTCCAGCGCCGTCGTCACCGGCCCCAGATCGCCGTCGGGGCGGACGGAAGCGGTCAACAGGCGCGTGCGTGTCGGGAGGTAGGTCGCCGGGTTGGGCACCTGGTCGAAACTCGTCCATAGTGCCCGTGCGGCGCTGCCCGCCTGGTCCGGCAGGACCGCGACATCCTGCGCGTGGCCGGCGGGCCGTGCAATCCCATCCCCGGCAGCAGCAACCTCGACGCCGAAGTCGAAGAGGCCGGCGTCGTTGCCGAACCACGACGAGCCGTACCACGCCCGGCCGTCCGGGCCCAGCGCCCCCCTGGGGTTGACCAGCATGCCGTGATCGGCCGCGGCGCCCGAGCAAACCGAGAGGCCCGGCAGCACGGTCGCGGTGAAGCTCCGTCCCCCGTTGTCCGACCGAGCCAAAGAGGCGGCCCGGCCCCCACGCAACAGCAACGACGCGACGACGGTCCGGCCCGCCGGGTCGGCGTCGACGGTCGGTGTCGATGCGTCCGCGACGCCCCCGCAGACACCAGGCGGCGTCGGCAGTTGTGCGGTGCGTGCCACGCGCAACGGGGCCGCGGACGCGGCGTCGGCCGCGAGTGCGGCGAAGACGACGCCGATCAGCAAGCTCCTCGAATTCGATCGCAAGCTCCTCATGAATTCGATCGTACATTCGGCGCGCGCCGCCGTAGCGGACATTCGTCACGCTCGCGCCGTAGGTCTTTCGGCTCACGCCACTCGTCTAGGCCACATTCGGCGGGGCTTCGGGCGAGCCCACCTGCCCCCGCAGTCGGAAGGCCGAATACGAGCGGAGCGGTGGCTCTAGCCGCCCGTGTGCCACGTCGGAGAAGAACCCCACTTCGCGCCGCCTTACCCGCGAGAAGCTCCTTGGAACGTCCGGCTCTTGCACGTGCTCTGCAATTGAGAGGACCGCCGCCCGCTACCGGCTGCGCGAGGTCGTCTTCGACCCGTGGCGCTTCGGCCAGGCCGCGCAGGACTCGAACGCGAGCGGGTCTCGGTCCTGGAGTTTCCCGCAGACCGACGTGCGGATGGTCCCCGCCTCGGTGCGCCTGCACGCGGCGATCGTCGAGCAGCGCCTCACCCTCCCCGACGACCCGGAGCTGTCCAGCCACGCCGCGCACACGATCGCCCGGCACTCCCGACGCGGCTGGCGCGTCGACAAGGCGTCGCCACGCGACAACATGGGCGCGATCGTGGCCCTCGCGATGGCACTGGAGCGCGCCGAGCAGCCCGCGCCAACGCCGACACGGCTCGTCGGATGGCTCCAAGGCCCTGCCTGACCTGCGGCACGCCGACGATCGGCTCGCGCTGTCCCGCCCACGCGCTGCGCAACGGCTCGACCCGCTCGTGGCGCCGCGTCAGAGCGCAGATTCTCGTCCGCGATGGCTACCGCTGCCGGCTCTGCAGCCGGGCTGCCACGGGCAACGCGGTGATCGGGCGCTACTTGGTTCCGCGGGTGCCGAGGGTGCGTTCGTCCCCGTCGCCTTCGGTGGTCGTGATGGAACTGGCGCCCTCGGCTCCGTGGGCCTGGCCTCGCCCGTCGCTCGGGCGCATGTTGATCGCGCTTCCCTTGCGGGTGTAGTAACCGTGAGCGACAACCAGGAACATCACGAGCACAAAGGCGACGAGAATGAGTCCGGACGAACCTGCGGCGAGCACTGCGGACGGCGGGGACGTGATCATGCTTTGACCTCACGGGAATCGGGGGCCGACGGATGCCGAGCCAACCCGGTGCATCGAACGCGGCACGCAGAGTAAGTCTCAGAGGTGAGGCGACAGTCGCCAACTGCGAGATACAGGGCGCCCAGTGACTGTCCTACCCGCAGTATCCCGGTCCCATGCTCGAGAAGGTCACCGCCGGACGGCGTCGTCGTGCTCAACCTGCCCGGCACGCCCTACCTGCGCGCATCGGTCGGCGCGTCGCTACCGGGCCGGGTGTTCGAGCCCAGTAGCGACCATCGCGGTGAAGCCCGCTCGACCGCGACTGCCGTGCCGGTTGCAGGGCTCAGGTCTTCTCGCAACCTCCTGGCCAGGCGGTCGCGCTGGGCCTCGACGTCGTCGCCTGGCCTCCCAGGAAACCAACGTGGTGTGGCCCGCTGCGCGCCATCTCTCCATCCTGCCGTTCGGCACAGACTTCCGCTTTCGCCTGGATGCGGCACCGCGCCGCGTGCGTAAGAAATGCATTGGGGCCGCATACATCGTGAGCTACTCAAAGAACGAGTTGCGGCCTGGCGTACCGCCAGCAATGGTGTGAGTGCCTCCGAATGGCAGGAGGTCACCCAGGTATTCGACCCCCGGGCGCGGCTCGACCGCCGCCACGCGCTCTTCGATCTCTCGCAGGGTCATGCGGTCTCAACGATCTCACGTCCGGGCGACTGCACAGCAGAGCTAGTGCGGGCGAGCCGACCGAACTCGTAGTGGGAACGGAACCCCATTGATGCCCGATTGATGCCCCGCGGGCTCAGCCTCGCACCGCCCCAGAAGCACGAAAGCCCCCTGGCGAGAGGGGGCTTCCGTATAGCGGGGGCGGGATTCGAACCCGCGACCTTCGGGTTATGAGCCGTGCGTATCCAGGACCGCTGAGCGTATCCCCGGGCTCTTGGGTGCGCCCGTCCACTCTCATGTACTGGGACCTTCGCTCCCATTGATGCCCGGATTGATGCCGGGTGTCAGGGATGCCATCGCTGGGCCGCTCACAGCCCCTGCCGCTCGGAGCTAGGTGGCGGGCGGGTCCTCCAACCGCATCGCGTTCATCAGCCTCGATCGGAACCGCACAACATCGAGATGCAGTTGTCGAGCCGCGGGAGTGCTCCATTCACGAGAGCGATCCTCGACATCGGCCACCGCCTGGGTCAGCGGCCTGGCGAACGCGACTAGACCATCCACCCACCACTTGATCTGCTTGTCGATCTGGTCGGTAGCCGCGGCATGGTCGCCGAAGAGGCGCAGGAGCTCCGGGGCCGGAGGGATGGCTGGAGCAGACTCAGGCTGAGGGGCTGTGAGGCTACGACGCGGCTGCTCGACCGCGGTCATGTCCGGCTCTCGGCGACACGCAGCAGCGTCTTCCCGATCGTGGTGCGCGCCTCGATAGCGGCGTGCGCCTCGGCGACCTGCTCGAGCGGATACTCCTGGCCGATCG
>JACCQW010000459.1 GCA_013813955.1 Solirubrobacterales bacterium | reverse complement strand
CTCGCCGCCGCCGCGGGCGCGCGGGTCGTCGTGCACTGCGGCGCGACCCTCGGACCGAAGCGGGGCGTCACGCCCGCCGACGTGCTCGCCGAGCTCGGCGGGGCCGCCCGCCCGACGCCAGGGCAGTCGCTGGCCATGCTCGAGCGCTCGGGCGTCGCGCTCGTGCACGCCGGCGCAGCCATCGCCGGCTGGGAGGCTCTCGCCGCGGTCCGCGACGAGATCGGCCTGCGCGGGCCGCTGCACACCGCGGAGAAGCTGGTCGACCATCTCGGCGCTCGGCGCTTCGTCGTCGGGCACACCCACAGCTCCTACCGCGAGCGCATCCTCGGAGCGCTCGACCTGCTCGGGGCCGAGCACGCGGTCGCGGTGCGCGGCCTGGAGGGCTCGGACGTGCTGCGTCCCGGTCGCCCCTCGGCCGCCGACACCGCGGGCGTGCTCGACCTCCCCGAGTCACCGGCCACCACCCTGCGCGGCGACGCCGATCCCCACGTGGCGGCCGCGCTCACTCGCGCGATCGCCGCGGGGGAGGAGCACGGCGCCGCCGGCTACACCGCCGCGCTCAGCGCCGGCGTGCGGCTGTACGCCGCGGGGATGTGCGAGGACCAGCGGGAGGGCCTGCGGATGGCCGGATCGACGGTCGCCGACGGGCGGGCGGCGGCGACGTTCGCCGCGCTGCTCGCCGCCTGAGTCGCACGATCGACCCACTGCCGTGACAGAGCCGAAACACGCTGCGCACCACGCCGAAACGCCCGCGTGGAAGCGTCCTTCCCGGACACCGCGACCGGGAGATCGACATGCCACAGCCAACCACCGCGCAGAGCCCGAGAGGCCGGTGGATCGACCATTGGGAACCCGAGGACGAGAGCTTCTGGGAGACCACGGGCAGGCGCATCGCCCGCAAGAACCTCATCTTCTCGATCCTCGCCGAGCATCTCGGGTTCTCGGTCTGGGTCATCTGGACGATCGTGGTCATCAACCTCGGCAACGTCGGGATCGAGCTGACGATCGGGGAGCAGTTCCTGCTCACCGCGGTGCCGAACCTCGTAGGCTCGTTTCTGCGGATCCCCTACACGTTCGCGGTGCCGCGCTTCGGGGGCCGCGCGTGGACGACGATCAGCGCGACGCTGCTGCTCATCCCCGTGGCGCTGCTCATCGTCGTGGTGCCCAGCGGCTGGCTCGCGGGTCAGAGCCACGACACGCAGCTCTGGGTCCTGCTCGCGTGCGCGGCCACGGCCGGCTTCGGCGGCGGCAACTTCTCCTCGAGCATGTCGAACATCTCGTTCTTCTATCCGGAGGGCAAGAAGGGCCTGGCGCTGGGGCTGAACGCCGCGGGCGGCAACCTCGGGGTCGCCGTCGCCCAGCTGCTCATCCCGCTGGTGCTGATCGTCGGGATCTCCGGCGCGGCCGCCAAGGAGCCCGTGCACGAGGTGGCGCTCGCCAACGCGGGCTGGCTCTTCCTGCCGTTCATCATCGTCGCGGCGGTCTGCGCATGGCGCTACATGGACAGCCTCACGCAGGCGAAGGCCGACACGTCCTCCTACGTCAAGGCTGTGCGCGAGCCGCAGACGCTGGTCATGTCGATCCTCTACATCGGCACGTTCGGCTCGTTCATCGGCTACTCCTTCGCGCTGCCGCTGGTCATCAAGAACACGTTCCCCGAGTTTTTGGCCGACCACGCGTTCATCGCCACCTACCTCGCGGGTCTCGGCTTCGTGGGCGCGCTGATCGGCTCGATCTCGCGGCCGTTCGGCGGCTGGCTGTCGGACCGCCTGGGAGGAGCGCGGGTCACGCTGTGGTGCTTTCTGGGCATGACGGCGTTCACCGGCGTGGCGATCGTCGGGGTCAACACGCACGACTTCACGGTGTTCTTCGCCTCGTTCATGGCCATCTTCTTCCTGGCCGGCGCGGGCAACGGCTCGACCTACCGGATGATTCCGAGCATCTTCGCGGCGCTCGGGCGCCAGGAGGCCTCCGAGAAGGGTCTGGATGCCAAGGCCACCGCGGTCGACTACAAGCGCCGCGCGGCGGCCGTGATCGGGATCGCCGGGGCGGTCGGCGCGTTCGGCGGCTTCCTCATCCAGGTGGCGCTACGCGAGGCCAGCCTGGGCGTGTCGGCCGCGGTCAAGGCGGCCGAGACCCCGGCGCTGAAGGCGCAGGTCGCGCTCGCGCAGTCGGACTGGTCGGTCTCCGCGCTCTGGGTGTTCCTGGGCTCCTACTTCCTGTTCGCGGGCATGACGTGGTTCTTCTACCTGCGCCGCTCGTTTGCGACGAAGCGGATCCCGAGCCTGGCTCGGGCGTCGGTGTAGGCCGGTCGGGCGGGGCGCTGGTAGCGGCCCGCCCGATGACCGTCACCGAGTTCCTGGAGGCCTTCGCGGCCGAGGTCGGCGCGCCGGTCCCGACGCGCGACGAGGTCGACGCGCTGCTGGCGGTGGCGTCGATCGCGGCCCACGGCTCCGAGCGCCTCGCGGCGCCGCTGGCCTGCTGGATGGGCGGTGCGAGCGGC
>JACCQW010000380.1 GCA_013813955.1 Solirubrobacterales bacterium | reverse complement strand
CGATCGGGGGGCTCGCCGCCGCGCAGCGCGCGATCCTGGGGGCGGCCGCCGCCGCCCTGCGCCCCGGCGGCACCCTGGTCTACGCCACATGCACGCTCTCGCCGCGCGAGAACGAGCAGCAGGCCGCTGCGACCGGTATGCGCCTGCGGGACGAGCGCCACGTGCTGCCACATCGCGACGGCACGGACGGCTTCTACATCGCCCGCCTGTCCGAGTGATGCGCGACCATGAGACCGTGAGCGTCGACCTGGGGCCCACCTGCCCGAACTGCTCGGAACCCTGGCTGCGCCCGAGCAACCTTCCGGCCCGTTACCGCTGCGTGTACTGCCTGCACCGCTTCGAGCTGACCTCGCTGTGCGCCGACTGCGGCGAGCACTCTACGATCGTGCGCATGTCCAACAGCGCCGTGCTCACCTGCAACGCCTGCGGCGCGTCCATGCTGAGGGAGATCTAGCCATGCCCTGGCGCACGAAGCACGTCACCCCCTCGATCCTGTCGGCGGACTTCGCGCAGCTCGCCGCCCAGGTGCGTGAGGTGATGGACGCCGGCGCCCGGGTCATCCACTGCGACGTCATGGACGGGCACTTCGTCCCGCCGATCACGATGGGGCCGATGGTGGTCGCCGCGCTGCGCGACGCGCTGCCCGACGACGCGTTCCTCGACGTGCACCTGATGATCGACCGGCCCGAGCGCCAGATCGAGGAGTTCGCGAAGGCCGGGGCCGACGGAATCACGTTCCACGCCGAGGCCACGCCGCACCTGGACTACACGCTGTCGGCGATCCGCGAGGCTGACTGCCGCGCGGGGCTCGCGGTCTGCCCGGGTACGCCGCCGGCGGTGTTCGCAGAGGTCGACGCCGACCTCGCGCTGTGCATGACCGTCAACCCCGGCTGGGGTGGCCAGCCGTTCCTGCCGTCCCAGCTGGACAAGGTCCGCCGTGTCCGCGCGCTGGTGGGGGAGGACACCACCATCGAGGTCGACGGCGGCGTGAACGCGCAGACCGTGGTCGACTGCGCCGACGCGGGGGCGACCTGGTTCGTCGCGGGCTCCGCGGTCTTCGGCGCGGACGATCCCGTCGCCGCCTACCGCGAGATCGCCGCCGCCGCCGGCTGCTCCTAGAGGAGCTACCGTACTCCCCCTCAGGGGGATCCCCTATGGCGCCGACGGTGGCGATCGGCGATCCTGGCGCCCATGACCCTCCCCGCCCAGGCCACCCAGGCCGCCGCCGACAGTTCCGCCGCCATCTCCGCCGCCACCGACGTCACCCGCGTCTACGGCGAGGGGTCCGCGGCCGTGCACGCCCTCGACGGCGTCAGCGTGAGCCTCCAGCGCGGCGCCTACACCGCGATCATGGGCGCCTCGGGCTCGGGCAAGTCGACGCTCATGCACCTCCTGGCCGCCCTCGACCAGCCCTCGTCGGGCACGGTGACGCTCGACGGCGTCGACGTGGGAACCCTCGACGACCGGCGGCTGACCGAGCTGCGCCGCGACAAGGTCGGCTTCGTCTTCCAGGCCTTCAACCTGCTGCCCGTGCTCACGGCCGAGGAGAACCTCGTGCTGCCGCTGACCATCGCCGGGCGCAAGCCCGACGTGGCCTGGCTGGAGCAGCTCGTCGAGGCCGTGGGACTGGGCGACCGGCGCACGCACCGCCCGTCCGAGCTCTCGGGCGGCCAGCAGCAGCGCGTCGCGGTGGCGCGCGCGCTCGTCTCGCGGCCCGCCGTCGTATTCGCCGACGAGCCGACCGGCAACCTCGACACGACCTCCTCCGGTGAGGTGCTCGGGCTGCTGCGCCGGGCGGTCGACGAGTTCGGCCAGACCGTGGTGATGGTGACCCACGACGCCCAGGCGGCCGCCTACGCCGACCGCCTGGTGGTGCTCGCCGACGGGCGGATCGCCCACGACTGCGCGGCGGGCTCGGCCGACGACGTGCTCGACGTGATGAAGGCCGTCACCCCGTGACCCGCCTCGCGCTGCGCGGGCTGCGCGCCCGCAAGCTGCGCACCATGCTCACCGCCCTCGCGGTGGTCACCGGCGTGGCGATGATCTCGGGCACCTACGTCCTCACGGACACGATCAACCGCTCGTTCGAGGCCGTCTTCGCCGAGGCCAACGCCGGCACGGACGTGACCGTCACGCCGCGTGAGGCCGACGAGGACTTCTTCGAGGCCCCCCGCCCGCTCGACGAGCGCCTCGTGGACCGCGTGCGGAGCATCGACGGCGTCGCGTCGGCCGCGGGCGCGATCTTCGCCGAGGTGTCGATCCGCAACACGGAGGGCGAGAAGATCGGATCGTTCGGGACGAACTTCGCCGCGTCGACCTCCCCGGAGCCGTTTGAGGCCTTCGAGTTCGACGAGGGCCGCGCTCCGCGCTCGGCCTCCGAGGTCGGGCTGGACGCCAAGACCGCCGACGAGGAGGGCTTCGGGATCGGCGACCGCGTCACGGTCGTGGGCGACCAGGGCGCGCAGCGCTTCCGGCTGGTCGGCATCGCGCGCTTCGGCGATCGCGAATCGCCCGCGGGCCTCGCGGTGGCGCTGCTCACGCTGCCCACGGCGCAGGCGGTGACCGGCCGGCGCGGCGAGCTGGACACGATCTCCGTCGCCGGCGCGGACGGCGTCGCGCCGCAGGCCCTGCGCGATCGCGTGAGCGCCGAGCTCGGCTCGGCGCCGGTGACCGTGCGCACCGGCGAGCAGGACGCCGCGGAGGAGGCCGCCAGCCTGGAGGACGACTTCGGCTTTCTGCGCATCGCCCTGCTCGTGTTCGCCGGGATCGCGCTCTTCGTCGGCGCGTTCGTCATCTACAACTCGTTCTCGATCACCGTCGCCCAGCGCACGCGCGAGCTGGCGCTGCTGCGCACCATGGGCGCCTCGCGCCGTCAGGTGCTGCGCGCCGTCGTGTTCGAGGCGGCGCTCGTCGGCCTCGTCGCCTCCGTGCTCGGCCTGCTCGCCGGCCTGCTGCTCGCGCCGGGCCTGCAGGAGCTGCTGAAGGCCGTCGGCGCCGATCTGCCGGCCGACGGATCGGTGATCGCGACGCGCACGGTCGTCGTGGCGCTCCTGGTCGGCGTCCTCGTGACGGTGGTGGCCAGCCTCATGCCGGCGCTGCGGGCGACCCGCGTGGCCCCCGTGATCGCCCTGCGTGAGGGGCTGACCGCCGTGCCCCGCGGCGGCCGGCGCCGCTTGGCGGTCGCCATCCTGCTCTGCATCGTCGGCGCGGGCGTCCTCGCGCTGGGGCTGCTCGGCGGGGGCTCGGGTGGCGCAGCAGCGGCCAGGGTGGGCGCCGGCGCGGTGCTCGTGTTCCTCGGCGTGGCGCTGCTCAGCCCCCAGCTCGTGCGTCCGCTGGCCTGGGTGGCGGGCGCGCCCCTGCAGCGCCTGACCGGCATGACCGGGCGGCTGGCGCGCGAGAACGCGACGCGCAACCCTGGCCGCACGGCGGCGACCGCGGCGGCGCTGATGGTCGGCGTCGCCCTGGTCGCCTTCGTCTCGATCTTCGCCGCGGGCATGCGGGGCACGATCGACCGCAGCGTCGACCGCTCGTTCGCCGGCGACCTGACCGTCATCAAATCCGAGGGCTTCGGCACCACCCCGGCGAGCGCGGCCCGCGCGGTTGCGGGCGTGGAGGGGGTCGGCGCCCTCAGCGCCGTGCGCTTCAGCGAGGCCAAGGTGGAGGGCGAGAGCGATACGACCTTCGTGGCCGGCGTCGATCCGGCGACGATCGCGGGGACCTACAACATCCGCTGGAAGTCCGGGTCGGACGCCACGCTGGCCCGCCTGGGCCGCGACGGCATCCTCGTCGACAGCGGCTTCGACGGGGACGCCCGCGTGGGCGACCGCCTCGAGCTGCTCACGCCGACGGGCGCGCGCGTGACCTACACGGTGCGGGGCATCCTCGACGAGGGCGAGTTCGGGGTGCTGGGCGGCGGGCTGGTCATCCCCAACGCGATCCTCGCCCGGGACTTCGACACGACCGAGGACTCGTTCGTGTTCCTGCGCTACGCCGACGGGGCCGACGGCGCGCGGGTCCGCTCGGACATCGACGCGCTGCTGCAGGCGCGCTTCCCGGTCGCCGAGACCCGCGACCGCGACGAGGTCAAGGAGCAGCAGGCCGGCCAGATCAACCAGCTGCTCTACCTCATCTACGCGCTTCTGGGCCTGTCGGTGATCGTCTCGCTGTTCGGGATCGTCAACACGCTGGCGCTCTCGATCTTCGAGCGCACCCGCGAGCTGGGCCTGTTGCGCGCGGTCGGCACCTCGCGCCGCCAGGTACGGCGGATCGTCCGCCTGGAGTCGGTCATCACGTCGCTGATCGGCGCGACGCTCGGGCTGGTGCTCGGGGTCCTGTTCGCGCTGGCCATCAGCCGGCCGCTGGAGGAGGAGGGCTTCACGCTGTCCTTCCCTGTGGCGACCCTCGCCGTGCTGCTCGTCGCGGCCGCGGTCGCCGGCGTGCTGGCCGCGATCTGGCCGGCCCGGCGCGCGGCGAAGCTCGACGTCCTGGAGTCGCTGGCCTACGAGTGAGCGAAGGGGCCCTCCTGCGGGTAGAACCCGGACGATGGCCGGCGACACGACGCTCGCGGATCCCGTGCGCGAGCGCGAGGAGGAGGTGCCGCCGCGGCGCGTGCCGGGGGTGCCGCGCGCCCTTGTATCGCTCTCCGAGCTCAGCTGGCGCGTCCTGGTCTGCGCGGCGGCGATCGCGCTGCTGGCCTACCTGCTGTGGCAGGTGCGGTTCGTCATGCTGCCGATCTTCCTCGCCCTGCTGGTGGCGACGCTGCTCGCGCCCCCCGCCCGCGCCCTGGAGCGCCGCGGCCTGGCGCCCCTGGCCGCCACGACGGTCGTGTTCGTCGCGGGCCTGGCGCTGCTCGCCGCGGCCGTCACGCTGATCGTGCCGCCCGTCGTCGACGAGCTCGACGAGCTCGGCCGCCAGGTCCGGGCCGGCGCCGACAGGGTCGGCGACTACCTCGTCTCGGGCCCGTTCGATCTGAGCCGGGGCCAGATCCAGGACGCGATCGACAACGCCGCCGAACGGCTCGGCGACAGCGGCGGCGCGGTGGCGTCGGGCGTGCTGAGCGGCGCTCTGCTGATCGGGCAGCTCGTCGGCGGGCTGCTGCTCACCGCGGTCCTCGTGTTCTTCTTCGTCAAGGACGGGGCGTCGTTGTGGCGGTGGGTCGTGCGCCTGTTCCCCGCCGCCAGGCGCGACACGGTGCGCCTGGTCGGGACGAGCTCCTGGCAGATCCTCGGCGCCTACGTGCGCGGCGTAGCGATCGTCGCCACCGTCGACGCGGTGCTCATCGGGATCGCGCTGACGATCATCGGCGTGCCGCTGGTGCTGCCGCTCGCGGTGCTGACGTTCCTCGCCGCCTTCTTCCCGCTCATCGGGGCGGTCCTGGCCGGGCTGGCGGCGGCGCTGGTCGCCCTCGTCACGCAGGGTCTCGTGGCCGCGCTGATCGTCGTCGCCGCCGTCACGGTCATCCAGCAGCTGGAGGGCGATCTGCTGTACCCCCTGGTGGTGGGCCGCACGGTGCAGCTGCACCCCGTCGCGATCCTCCTGGCGGTCGCGACAGGCGCCGTCGTCGCCGGCCTCATCGGTGCGATCGTCGCTGTGCCGCTGGTGGCCGTGCTCAGCGCCGCGATCCCGATCCTTCGAACGGCGCGGGCTCCGCGGGTGGAACGGGTCAGCGCCGTCCTGCGCGACGACCGTTGACGCTCTCGCAGTTGCGCACCTTGTCGCGACGGTCCTTGAGGACGCGGTCGCGGCCGGGACCGCAGTCGATCACGTCGCGCCCGCCGCCGACCGCGCGGATGACGTCGTTGCCGCGCCCGCCGAAGATGCGGTCGGGGCCATAGCCGCCGTTGAGGTGGTCGTTGCCGCCCTCGCCGTACAGGCGATCGCTGCCGCGGCCGCCCTCGAGCTCGTCATCGCCCGAGCCCCCCCACAGGCGGTCGTTGCCGAAGCGCCCGAAGAGCTTGTCGTCGCCGTTGTTGCCGCGCAGCAGGTCGTTGCCGGAGCCGCCGTCGACGACGTCGTTCCCGGCGGCACCGGCCAGCGTATCGTTGCCGCCCCGCCCGAGAAGCGTGTCGGCGTAGGGGGTGCCGACGAGGGTGTCGCGGCCCTCGGTGCCCTTGGCCTGGCCGCGTCGCAGCGGCCCGGTGGCGGGCGAGCCGAGCGCGGCGGCCTGAGCACCGCCACGGAGCAGGCCGGCATTCGAGAGGATCTCAAGCGGGTTGAGGCCACCCTCGTGGACCGGGTCGCCCTGGATGATGCGCTCGCAGTTGAGGGTCTTCGCGGCCTCCCCGAGCGAGGAGACGAAGACCGTGTCCTCGCCCGCGCCGCAGTCGACCGTGTCGACGCCGGAGCCTGAGTAGATGACGTCGTCGCCGCCGTCGCCATGCAGGTCGTCCTCGCCCGCCTGGCCGCCGGAGATCACGTCGGCGCCGTCGCCGCCGCGGATGCTGTCGTTGCCGGCGCCGCCGTCGATGGCGTCGTCGCCGGGGCCGCCGTCGGCGCGGTCGGCGCCGTTGCCCAGGTGGATGATGTCGTTGCCGTCGCCGCCGAGCACGAGGCGGTCCGAGCCGCGGTTGGAGTCCAGGTAGTCGTCGCCGGGCCCGCCGTCGATGATGCGGTCGTCGCCGAAGCGCTGCTCGACGATGAAGTCGTTGCCGTCGCCGCCGCGCAACGCGTCGTCGCCGTCGTCGCCGTCGATGATGTCGTCGCCGGGGCCGCCCTGCACCTCGTCGTTGCCGGTGCCTCCCGCCGCGCGGTCGTTGCCCTCTCCGGCGTCGAGGTCGTCGTCGCCCGAGCCGCCGTCGAGCTGGTCGTCGCCCGCGCCGCCGCGCAGGAGGTCGGCGGCGAAGCCGCCGGACAGGACGTCGCTGCCGAGCCCGCCCAGGAGGGAGTCGCTGGAGCCGCCGCCGCGCAGGACGTCGTCGGCGGTGCCGCCGACGAGGCGGTCGGCCAGCCCGGTGCCGGCCAGCAGTTGGTTGGCGGAGGCGGGTGTGGCCGCGACGGCCAGCCCGAGGACGAGCGAGGTAAGGATGGCGGGGATGCGCATGCTGCGGGTCTCGGCGCGCGGCGGGACGCGCTGTACCGGCGGTCACCCGCCGTCGGACGAACGTCTACCCGCGGCGGTAGATCCCCGCGAGCGCCGCGCACAGCAGCGCCGTGGCGCCGCAGTAGCCCGCCTCCGCGCGCAGCAGCTGATCGTCGAGGACCGGGCTGAGCATCCATCCCAAAAAGAGCGCGGCGCTGAGCAGCCAGGCGACCGCCGCGGCCCCGGCCTGCCCGCGGGCCAGCGCCGCCTGGTTGAGTGTTCCGGCCACGAGGTGAAAGCCCATGCCCAGCGCGACGAGCGCGAGGCCGCCGCGGGCGTAGTCGGCGTCGATGTCGAAGAGCACGTTCATCACGGGCGGGCCGACCGCGAACAGCCCGAGCGCGACGGCGAGCGCGAAGCCCGCCATCACCCGCACGGTCAGGCGCACCGCGCGGTCGAACTCGTCGCGCCCCGCGGTGGCCTCCAGGCCTGCGAGGTGCGGCAGCAGCGAGCCCTGGATCGCCTGGAAGAGCTGCAGCGGGGCCCGCGCGATCAGCAGCACGCTGAAGACGACGCCGGCCAGCGCCGGGTCCTCGGAGGTCGCGTCGACGGTCAGCACGGCGGCGTTGATCAGCGTCTGCTCGGCGAGCATCACCGCGAACACCGCGACGGCGAAGCCCGCGCCGTGGCGCAGCGTCAGCCCGCCCTCGGTCTCCTTCACGGCGTCGAGATCGGCCGGCGGATCCCCGC
>JACCQW010000342.1 GCA_013813955.1 Solirubrobacterales bacterium | reverse complement strand
CCCAGTTCGGCAACATGGCCCACGCCCCCTACGTGTACTCCGGCTACCCGTTCAGCCGCTGGTTTCACGGCCTGATGACCGGCTCGTTCAGCGCGTGGGAGCCCAACATGAACTACGTCAACCAGGTCGGAGGCGTCGGCGGAAACCCCTTCGGCCCGGCCAGCAACGGCGCCTCAGGCGTCACGCACGACTTCTGCTTCGTCACGCGTTGCGACCGCGCACAAGGCTCAGAGCAGAACTATGCGATCTTCGGCATCCGCGCCCAAAACGACGTCAACACCGCCAGGATCTTCACCGGCGCCAACAGCGCGACCGTCACGATGGCCTACTCCAACGTATGGCTGGGCGACCGCCGCCTGCCGGCCATGAGCAGCGCCCGGCCCGCCGACCGCGACTGGGTCGACGACACGGCCAGCCGTACCCACGCGCTCAGCAACATCAGCGCCACCGACCAAGGCCTCGGCGTCTATGGCATCACGCTCGCCGGTGCCGCCACCGGCAACGGCACGCTGCGCCCCTCCTGCAACGGCGACCCCTACCGCAGCCCCTGCCCCGCCAACTGGAGCACCAGCGCGTTCACCTACCAGCTCAACGAAGGCATCACCACCCTCTCCCTACGACCCCAGGACATCGTCGACAATCAGGGCGCCGCCCAGACCTGGACCGAGAAGATCGACCGCACGGCACCGACGATCACCGCGCTCTCGGGCTCGCTGATGGACGCGCCTGTGCAGAACGGGCGCCGAGTCCTGACCGCCAACGGCTATGAGCTGCGCATCTCCGCCAGCGACCCCAATCCCAATGGCGGCGCCTCCTCCGGCGCCAGCCGCGTCGAGGTGCTGTCCGATGGAGACGTGGTGCACACCAACTCCTCGTGCGGGGGCAGCTGCACGACGAGCTGGACGCTTGACACGGGCGATCCCCAGTACATCGGTGAGACGCAGCTCGAGGTGCGCGTCACCGACGGCGCCGGCAAGGTCACCCTGCAGACCATCCCGATCCTCGTCGAGCCCGACGACACGAAGTCATCGCTCACCGAGGACGGGACCGCCGGCGACTACGGCGACGGTCAAGAAGACTTCTGCGACCCCGAGCCTGATCCGGGCACCGATGGCGCGTACTGCTCCAGCGACGACGTGACCAATCCCAACGCGACACTGGCCAACGAGGAGCCGCCCGTCGGAGAGTCTCGGCCATTGCTCCTTCCGATCCTGCCCGGACTGCGGGCAGCAGGCCCCGCCGACAGCCTGGAGCCGACCGGCAGCGGCTGGGGCGTGGCGGACGACGCCGGTAGCACCGAGAGCCCGGCGGAGATCGATCGCCTGTTCGGCGACGCCCGCTTCAAGCAGCTCGGCATCAAATCGGTACGCCGCACGATCCCCTGGGACGTGGTCGTCCGCGCCGATGGATCGCGCTCCTATAGCTGCACCGGCTACGGCAAGAGGAAGAAGAGCAAGAGCGGCACGATCCCGCAGAACACCGATCTGCTCAAGAACTTCGACGCCTGGATCAACAGGGCGTCAACCGAGGGCTACGAGATCATGCTCAGCATCAACAAGACCCGAGGCGTCGCAGGCGCAGGCTGCTACATGCCCAGCGAGGGCGCGTACCTGGACGCCGTGCGCAAGCTCATGGACCGCTACCAGGGAAAGGTCTTCCTCTACACAGCCTGGAACGAGCCCAATCACTCCTCGCAGCCCACCAGCCTGACCTACTACACCGACAAGCCGGGCATCATCCGTGCGGGCCGCTACTGGCGCCGCGCATCGGCCTTGTGCAAGAACGCCGCCCGACTGTGCAAGGTCGCCGCCGGCGAGTTCGTCGACGACAACCAGACCTGGAGCCGTGACAAGTCGAGGATCCCGCCGAAAGAGTTCTTCGACGCCTACATCAAGGGGGCCGGCACCGCCCCAACGATCTGGGCCTGGCACGCCTACAACGCCGGAACGACGAAATCAACTGGGCGGCTGAGTGCGTTCATCACCCGCACCAAGAACGCCACCGGCAAGAACCCCCGCATCTGGCTCACCGAACAAGGGGGACGGGTCCATCTGTACCGCTCTGAGCCGTTCAACCTCGACAGGAGCGGGTCTGAGTCGGAGGCCAACCGCGAACTCGGCTACGAGCTCGGCCTGCGGAGCTTGAGCGATCGGATCACTCGCATCTACACCTACCACTGGAAGGCGCCCGCAGTGGAGTACGACACAGCGAAGAAGCGCTTTGCGTTCGACTCCGGGCTGCTTCGTGGCGATGGGACGGTCCGCGAGATGTACTGCACCCTGTACAGCACCTTCCGCGGCGGAGCCGCCTGCCCGGAGGCGGTCACGCCCCCATCGTGAACAACTCGAGGATGCCGCCCGTGTTCCAGACACCGATGAAGCGCGCGACTCTCACGGCGATGCTGGCCCTCGCGGTGGTCTTGCCTGCGACCGCGCAGGCCCAGCTCGCCGAGACGCCGATCGCCCAGGAGCACGGCGGCACCCTTGTCGCGACCTACGGCGGCTGGCTGGTGTGGAGTAGCTATGACCAGAGCAGCGAGAGCTGGAGCCTCGTGGGGCGCGCACCGGGCTCCTCATCGATCCAGGGCCTTCAGCTCGCGTCGCGCCCGATCCCGTTCGATGTCGATCTCGGACCGGATAGTTCCGGCCGAACGGTCGCGGTGTACTCGCGATGCCAGATCGAGCCCGTCGCCCGTGGGCAGACCTTCGCGTCGTACTGGCACCGGTTCGGCCGTGATTGTCGCATCGTCAAGCTCGATCTCGGGACGGGGCGTGAGTCGACGCTGTATCGGCGCAGCGGCGCGTCGCTGATCTATCCGACGTTGTGGCGCGATCGCCTCGCCTATGTCGTGCGCGGGCGTCTCCCTGACGACTTGCACCTCGAGCAGCGCGTCCGCCGCGATGGCCGCACGGTTACCACCAAACTCGGACGAGCGCCGGCCGAGGAGACCGAGTCGCCCTATGCCGGTCCGCTGCGGCTCGACCTCTACGGCAAGAACCTCGTCTTCGCGTGGCAGACCGAGGTCGGCCGCTGCCGGGGCCCAAGCGCGACCGACGACGGCAGGGGACCGTTTTTCGTCAGCCGCGTTTATCTGCAGCGCGGCAACCTGCCGCGCAGGCTGCTCGACAAGGGCTGCAGCGAAGACGGTCGGACCGGAGCAGTTGCGAGCGTGGACGCCGTGACGGTCTCAGACGGTGTGGTCAACTGGGTTAGAGGCACGCGGTCAGACGGGCCCGAGGGCGCCACCTACCTGCGACGCCAATCGCTGCGCACCGGCAGGAGCACCAGCAGGGTGGTACCCAGCCGCTATACCTCCCTCGCGGCTGACGGTCGTACCGTCTATGCCCAGGCGGACGCTTTCCGGATCGTCGCCGTCCGAGTTGGCTGAAATACGCGTGCTGACTGCGCCCGCCGTCCCGAGCCCGCGTCGTCGATCGCGACGTTGAGGCAGGCTGGGATCCGCGGAGACAAGGTTGATCTACCACGGCCACTGGTGGAGTCTGGTTTCTAGAGTTGTCCGGTAGATACTGCAGGGCGGCCGCGGCCGCGACACCCTTAACGGCAACGCCGGCGACGACCTCATCGTCGGCGGCTTTGACACCGACCGCCTGTCGGGCGGCCCCGGCCGCGACCGCCTCATCGCCCTCGACGGAACACGGGACACCGTCGACTGCGGCAGCGGCCGCGACGCCGCCGTCGTCGACCGCCACGACCGCGTGCGCAGCTGCGAACGCATCGACCGCGGCGGGTGACCGGGGGTCGTGCGCAACCGACCACTCCCTGGGCAGCCACCACGGCTACTTCGAGATGGGCTCACCGCATGACGAGCGCGTCGTCGAGGACATCAACACCCGGCGCCCGGACGTCATCCTGGTCGGGATGGGGACCCCCAAGCAGGAGCTGTGGGTGCAGCGCAACGCCCAGCGGCTGGACGCCAAGGTCGTGTGGACGGTGGGCGCTCTGTTTGACTACGTCTCCGGGCGCGTGCCGCGCGCGCCGGCCGCCTTGTCGGACAATGGCCTGGAATGGATCTTCAGACTCGCGATCGAGCCGCAGCGGATGTGGCGGCGCTACCTGGTGGGCAACCCGGTCTTCCTCAGCCGGGTGATGACGCACGCCCGCCAGCGCCACCGGGCCGGCGCCGCCTAGCCCCACGAGCCTCGGGCGACCGGCGACGCTACTGGGTTCGTTGAGCGGTCAAGTCGGAGAGCGGTTCGGTCTGGGGTGATGGCCGCCTCGACGCTCCGATCTTCGCTGCGTCGCTCTTCTCCCGTCAGGGGTCTTATGCCGCTCGCCCGTCGCGCTGGTTGCTGTGCGCTGCTCGTCTCTGCCTGCTTTGCCGGCGCCTTCGGCGTCGTTCCTGCGATGGGTGCCGGGCCGCAGGCGCCGCCGTCGTCGAAGGCGCTGTCGTCAGAGGATCCCGACTTCGCGGCGGGGCAGCGCCGCGACCAGGCGCGCCGAGACCGTCGCGAGGGCGCCGAAGCCAAGCAGGAGCGCAAGCAGTCACGAACGCGCTACCACGACGCGACGCGCACGGAGGCGCTCAGCGTTGGGCGAGTCACCTATCCCGATGAGTTCACGGGCCGTTTGTTCGACGGTCGCGAG
>JACCQW010000325.1 GCA_013813955.1 Solirubrobacterales bacterium | reverse complement strand
CTGCGCGAGGCGGTGGGCGTGCTCGAGCCCTCGCGCGCGCGCCTGGACCTGGCGCAGGCGTCCTTCGATCTGGGCGTCGCGCTCGTGCGTGGCAGCGAGCGCCTCGCCGGACGCGAGCGCCTCGCCGTCGCCGCCGATCTCGCCGAGGACTGCGGTGCGGTCCGGCTGGCTGAGGCCGCGCAGGCCGAGCTGCGTGTCGCCGGCGCCAAGCCGCGGCGCCGGCGCTTCAGCGGGGTGGACGCGCTGACCGCCAGCGAGCGGCGCATCGCCGACCTTGCCATCGCGGGGCAGACCAACCGCGAGATCGCCCAGAGCCTGTTCATCACCCCCAAGACCGCCGAGAACCACCTCGGGCGCGCCTACGGCAAGCTCGGCATCTCCTCCCGCCGCGAGCTGGCCGCGGCGCTTGTCGCCGGCCAGGCCTGACCCCCAGGCCCCTGGCGCGGAAAAGATGAGGGGGTCTCCCTCATGCGCCCCCGTCCGCATGTCGCGAGGGTGGCGACCATGCCAGATCGGTCACGCAGGATCAGCCTGGAAGTCGACGAGGAGGAGGGCCCGCTGCACGGCCGTTTGGCCGAGGCGGGAGGGCCCGTCCGCGAGTTCGACGGCTGGCTAGGGCTCCTCACCGTCCTCGGGCGCCTGCTCGACCACCCATCCGATCCCGGCGACGGACCGCCGTCGTCGTCCACCCCGCATCACTAGGAGGTCGTCTCATGTTCCGTCCCCTCAAGCGCTTCACCCCCAGCCCCAAGCTCGCGGTGGCCACCGTCGCGGTGATGCTGGCCGCCGGCGGCACCGCCACAGCGCAGTCGCTGATCGGCAGCAAGCAGGTGCGCAACAACAGCCTGACGTCCTCGGACGTTCGCAATGGGTCGCTGCGCGGCAAGGACCTGCGCAACCGCACGGTCACGCTGGGCAAGATCAGCACCTCGGCGCGCAACTCCCTGCGCGGCGCCACCGGACCGCGGGGCGCGCAGGGTGCCCAGGGAACCCAGGGCGCACAGGGCGCCCCCGGCCAGACCGGCCAGACCGGCCAGACCGGCCAGACCGGCCCGCGCGGGCCCAGCAACCTGCGCTTCAGCACCACGGGCGGCCAGGCGGTGCCGACGTGCGCCGGCACGAACCTGACCACGTGCGGAGACCTGCTGGCCCGTACGCTGGCGGGCGGCAGCTCGCTCGTCCAGGCGAAGTTGGTCGTCGACAACAACGGCGGCGCCCCGACGAGCTCCAACAACCGCTGTGGCCTGGTCCTCGACGGCGCCGAGGTCGACCGGGCGCGCAACTCTCTGGGCGCGAACGCGTCCGCCGGCCAGAACGAGGTGGTGGCGCTCACCGCGGTCGTCCAGGGCGCGGCTGACGGGGCGACCGTCGGCGTGCGCTGCACCGAGCAGGGGGGCGAGGACGTCAGGGTCGAGGACGTCAAGCTCACCGCCCTGCAGGTGGAGAGCGTCACCGGCCCCTGATCGACCCCCGCCGGTGAAGGACCCCGGGCCGGGTGGACATGAGTCCGCCCGGCCCGCCGGCGTCCCTAGGAGCCCTGGGCCGCCGCGCCGGCTTCCAGGCGCGCGACCAGCTCGTCCAGGCGCAGCTCCTCCAACCCCTGGCCGACCGCCTCCAGCTCCGCGGCGCAGCGCTCGACGAGCGCACGGCCCTCCTTGCACAGCTCGAGCGTCTCGCGCAGGCCGGCCTCGCCGGAGTCCAGGCGCTTGATGATCGCCTCCAGGCGGGCCGTCGCGGACTCGTAGGTGTCGGGCGGCTCAGGCTCGGTCATCGTCGCCGGAGATGGTGGCATCCACGGCGGCGTCGGTGAAGCGCAGGCGCACCGTGCCCGCGTCGCGGGCCGCCGCGGCGCTCGTGACAACGCTCCCCTCGCCGTCGGAGACCAGGGCGTAGCCGCGCTCCAGCGTGCGGTCGGGGTCGTGGGCGGCGAGCGCGAGCGCGAGCGCCTCCAGGCGCCCGCCACGCCGGGCGTCGGCGCCCGCCGCCCGGGCCTTGCGCTCGAGCACCAGTGCGT
>JACCQW010000303.1 GCA_013813955.1 Solirubrobacterales bacterium | reverse complement strand
GGCTGCCAATCGCGCCCCGGCGTCGTCTCCACGTAGGTCTGCACGCCATGGACGACCTGCCTCTGCGGCTCCCCGGCCAGCGCGAGGATCGCCTTGATGCGGAACAGGTCGGGCGCCTTGAGCATGATCAGGCCGCCCAGCCAGCCGTCGAAGCGCTCGGCGTCGAGCTCGGTGGCGAGCTCGACGGAGAAGATCTCCACGTCGAGGTGCTCGTGGCCGTGCTGGTGATCGTGGCCGGCGCCGGTGTCGTCGGTGGCGGCCAGCGCGAAGCGGTCCAGCAGCAGGCCGGGATCGAGCGCCTCGCGCGGCGCGACGACGATCTGCGCGGCCGGGTTCAGCGCGGCGACCCGTGCGCGG
The DNA here is from genome assembly GCA_013813955.1 of Solirubrobacterales bacterium. Lineage (GTDB taxonomy): Bacteria > Actinomycetota > Thermoleophilia > Solirubrobacterales > Solirubrobacteraceae > CADCVQ01. Next base: position 2,680 of record JACCQW010000303.1, on the reverse strand, counting down.
ACCCCCTCGACGCCGTCCTCGTTGGCGAGGTCGATCTTGCTCACGACGACGTGGGTCGCGAGCTGTACCTGACGGCGGGCCTCGGGGCTGTCCAGGCGATCGAGCTGCTCGAGCGCATGGAGGGCGTCGATGACGGTGACCATCGTGTCCAGGCGCAGGACGTGCGCGACGCTCGCGAGCGCGTCGAGCACCGGGCCGGGATCGGCGAGGCCGCTGGTCTCGACGATGATGCGGTCCAGCCGGCCCGCGGCCGTCTGCAGGCGCGTGATCGCATCGAGCAGCTCGCCCTGGCTCGTGCAGCAGACACAGCCGTCGGCGATCTCGACGACGTCGTCGGTCGCGTCGCCGAGCAGCTCCCCGTCGAGGCCGATCTCGCCGGCCTCGTTGACGACGATCCCGATGCGCTCGGCGCCCGCCCGCGCCGCGACGATGCGGTTCACGATCGAGGTCTTGCCCGCGCCGAGAAAGCCCGAGATCACCGTGATCGGGATCGGGGCCTGCGGGGCCTGTGGCTGCTCGGTCACGGCGACGCATCATGACGGCTCCCCGGCCGCGACCCGGCCTCTCCCACTGACGAGAACGAGTCTCATTTATTTGGTAGTGTCCGAGGATGGGCCTCGTCACCTTTCGCGCGTGCGCGGTCCTCGCCCTCGGGTCGGCGCCGGTGGGACTCGGAGCCTGCGGCGACGCGGACGGCACGGTGGGCTCCGGCGACGGTCCCGAGATCGTGGCCACCACCACGCAGGTGGCCGACCTCGCCCGCAACGTCGCGGGCCACCGCGCGAGCGTCGCGCAGCTCCTGCAGCCGGGCTCGGACCCGCATGACTACGAGCCTCGCCCGAGCGATGCCCGCGCGCTGGCCGGCGCCGAGCTCGTCCTGCGCTCCGGCGGCGACCTGGACGAGTGGCTCGAGGACATCGTCGACGCCGCGGGCTCCGAGGCCGAGAGCGTCACGCTGCTCGACGCCGTGCGGGCACGACAGGAGGATCACGGCGGCGAGGCGCAGGACGCCGGCCAGGCCGATCCGCACTGGTGGCAGGATCCACGCAACGCCGCCGCCGCGGTGCGACGCATCCGCCAGGCACTCGTGAAGATCGATCCCGACGGCCGCGATGCGTACACGGCCAACGCCGCCGCCTACGTGCGCACGATCAACGCCCTGGACCGCCGGATCGCCGGCTGCTTCGCCGCCGTGCCCGACAGCCGGCGCAAGCTCGTGACCAATCACGACGCGCTCGGGCCCTACGCCGAGCGCTATGACATCGAGGTCGTCGGCACCGTCATCCCCGCGCTGTCGACCCAGGCGCAGGCCTCCGCCGGCGAGGTGACCGAGCTCGTCCGCGCCATCCGTGCAGAGCAGGTGCGGACCATCTTCCCCGAGACCTCGCTGAACCCGAAGCTCGAGCGGGCCATCGCCCGCGAGTCGGGCGCTGAGGTGGGGCCCGCGCTGTACGCCGACACGCTGGGCGCGGAGGGCTCGCCCGGCGCGACGTACCTCGGGTCGCTGCGCGCGAACGCCCGCGCGATGGTCGCGGGCTTCACCGACGGCCGGCGCCGCTGCGCGCTGCGGGGCTGAACGGCGCGCTGCACGGGCAGGAGCGGGCTCACGCGGGGCGAACCGCGCATCCATGCGCCATCGCCCCCTGCACGCCGCGCTCAGCGCGTTCGCCGAGGAGGCCGCCTGGCAGCTGGCCGCGGACACCGCGGACGGCGCGGAGGTCCCCTTCGAGGTCACCGAGGAGCACGCGCGCGCCGCGGGCGGACGCTCGCGGGCCGGTACGCGCCGTGACACGCCGCTGTACTGCTACCGGCCGCTGACCGATGGCTTCATCCGCGACCGCGTCGGCGTGCTGGTCCGCCTGCCGACCTACCCGGCGGCGGCCCACGCGCTCGTGGCCCTTGACGGTGTCGGCGACTACCTGCGCGCCCAGGGCGAGCCGCGCGTGCCTGTCGACCCGCGCGAGCGTGCCGACGCCGCGCTGCGGGTCTTCGTCAGCCGCGTGTTCTGCGACGCGACCGAGTTCGTGCTCACCCCGGAGCGCCTCGAGCGCGCGCTCAGCGAGCTCCAGCAGGCACTGCTCGACGGGCGCGGCGAGGCGATCGTGATCGCGCCGGTGCTCGGCCTGGAGCTCGTCTCGCCGGAGGTCGCGCTCGGCGACGGGCTGTCGCTCGTGCGCGGCCAGGAGCTTGAGGCCGCGCCCGCCGATGCGGTGTGGCCGGAGGGCTGTGACTCTCCCGCGGTTCTCGCATGCCTGGAGCTGACGAACGACCCCGGGGCGCCCGCGCCGATGGCCGAGGCGCGGGTGCGCTTCGCGCGGCTGCTCAGCGCGCTGCGGCTCTTCGACCCGGTCGGCGCCGCGCTGGGACCCGTCGCGTGGACGCGCACCGGCACCGCACCGTGGACGCTCGGCGCCCTTGGCGGCGCGGGGCGCCCGCGCGGCACCTTGCTCGTCGGCGTGGACTCCGAGGACGAGCTGCGCGCGTTCTGCTCCCTCGTCGGGCGGCGCACGCCGCGCGCGGGGGAGCTGGCCTGGGCGCTGCGCCGCTACGAGCTGGGCTGCGAGCGCACGACGGCGTTCGAGGCGCTGACCGACCATCTGCTGGCCCTGCGCGCGCTGCTGGAGCCCGAGGGGCCCGGAAGCGGGCGGCTCGCCGGCCGCGTCGCCGCGCTGTGCGCGAC
>JACCQW010000289.1 GCA_013813955.1 Solirubrobacterales bacterium | reverse complement strand
CCCCCCCCCCGCCCGTACCGCCATCGCGTCTACCCGGCCGACGCCCGGATCACGACGCGGCGCCGAGAGCGGCCCGCAGATCGGCGGGCAGTGGCGACGCGATCTCGAGCGGCGCCCCCGTGACCGGGTGCTCGAAGGCCAGGCGCGCGGCGTGCAGGAACTGGCGCTGCAGGCCGTATGCCCCCTCCCGGCCGTACTCCGGGTCGCCGCAGACCGGGTGACCGATCGCCTGCAGATGGACGCGGATCTGGTGGGTGCGCCCGGTCTGCAGGCGCACGCGCAGCAGCGACGCCCGCGGCAACGCCCGCTCCAGCGCGAAGTGCGTGACGGCTGCGCGCGGCACGTCGGTGTCGGTGGACACGCGCGTGCGCACACGCCGGTCGCGTCCGATCGGGGCCTCGATCGTGCCCGTGCGCGCGGGCGGGCGGCCGTCCACCAGCGCGAGGTACTCGCGCTGGACGCGGCGCGCGGCCAGCGCCGCCTTCAGCGCCCGGTGCACGGCGTCGCTCTTGGCCACGACCAGCAGGCCCGAGGTGTCGCGGTCCAGCCGGTGCACGATGCCCGCGCGCCAGGCCTCCTCCCCGCCCGCTGCCCGCCCTTCGAGCGCCTGGGCGAGCGTGCCGTGGCGGTGCCCGCGCGCCGGATGGACCACGACGCCGGCGGGCTTGTCGACGACGATCAGGTGCTCGTCCTCGTGGGCGACCCCGAAGGGCGCCACGCGGGCGTGCGACGGGGAGACGCTCTCGCCCGGTGCGTCGTCCTCGTCGACGACGACGCGCTCGCCGCCGTGCAGCAGCCGTCGCTTCTGGACCGCCGTCCCGTCGACCAGCACCCGCCCCGCGGCGATCAGCCGCTGCGCGCGCGCCCGGGAGCCCAGCGGGCCGGCCAGGAAGGCGTCCAGGCGCTCACCGGCGCCCTCAGGCCCGACCGCGAGCTCCATCGTCCCCGCGCTCGATCACGAGCAGCAGCGCCAGCACGCCGGCGGTGATCGCCACGTCGGCGAGGTTGAACGCCGGCCACAGCGGCAGCTTGACGAAGTCGATGACCGCGCCCTCGCGCAGGCGGTCCACCGCGTTGCCCAGCGCGCCGCCCAGCAGCAGCCCGGTTGCCAGCCACGCCCAGGGGCGCCGCGCGTTGCGCGCGAAGTAGGCCAGCAGCGCCGCGATCGCCAGCACGATCACCACGGCGATGATCGTGCCACCGTCCTGCAGCGCTCCGAAGGCCACGCCGGAGTTGCGCACGTTGACGAGCTCGATGCCGACGAACACCGCATCGCGCTCGCCGCGGCGAAGCGATGCCGTGACCAGCGCCTTGGCCAGCTGATCGGCGAGCAGCACCACGCCGAGCACGAGGCCGGCGCGCGCCCAGGCGGCGCGCGCGCTCACCCCCGGATGACGCTGACGAGGAGCCCGCCCACGATCTGCAGGAGGAGGATCGCCACGATCGGGCTGATGTCGATCGGGCCGATCGGCGGGATGAAGCGGCGGAAGATCCGCAGGTACGGCTCGCATACGTCGCGCAGGAAGCCGATCACCGCGCTGGACCAGCGCGCGTAGGGGATCCGCCCGAAGGACTGGATCAGCGACGAGATGATGTAGGCGAAGATCAGGATCACGTAGACGAGCAGCAGCGCCGCCAGGAAGTCCGCGATGTCCTCGCGGACCGTGGCGACGATGAGCACCGCGATCACCGGGCCGTCACGGCCTGCAGCGCGTCGTCGAACGCGGCACGGAGGCCGTGGCGCTCCAGCGCCGCCAGGCCGCGCGCCGTCGAGCCGCCGGGCGAGGTCACCATGCGGCGCACGGCCAGCGTGTCCATGTCCCGGCTGCGCAGCAGCGCCGCGGTCCCGCTCAGGGTCTGCACGACGAGCTCGGCGGCCACGTCGGGGGTCAGCCCGGCACGCACACCGGCGTCGACCTGGGCCTCGGCCACGAGCGCGACGTAGGCCGGCGCGCAGCTCATCAGGCCCATCGCGGCGTCCAGCTGGACCTCGTCCACGGTGACGACCGGGCCGACCCGGCGAAACAGGTCGAGGACCTCTTCCTGCAGGGCGGCATCGGCGTCGAGGTCGCGGGCGTGGCAGGTGATCCCCTGGCGCACCTCGACGGGGACGCTGGGCAGCATCCGCACGACCGGCGTATCGGGATAGGCGGCGCGCAGGCGCTCCAGCGGCGTGGCGCCGAGGATCGAGACGACGGCGCGGGCCCGGCCGCCGAGCTCGCCGGCGACCGCCTCCAGCTGCGCGGGCTTGTGGCACAGGATCACCGCATCGGCGCGCTCGGCCAGTTCTGCGTTGGACGCCAGCGCCTCGCCGCCGAGCTCGTCGGCGAGAGCGCGCGCCCGCCCGGCGACGGCGTCGGTGACCAGGACGGGATCGCCCCAGCCGCGCGCCAGCGCACTCGCCATGTTGCCCGCTCCGATCAGCCCGATCTGCATCGCGCGCAGTATCCCCTACGCCGTGACGGCGGGACGTGCGCGCTCGATGGCACGCACGTAGTCGCCGAAGCGCAGCAGCATGACCGCCAGCATGCCGGGAAGCATGGCGACGTGCTGGATGCCCAGCAGCGTGTCGGGATCCTCGACGAGCCCGCCCCAGAGCAGGGCGATCGCCGCGGCGCTCGAGAAGAACATCGCCGCCGTCATCTCGCCGGCACGCGCCCATGCATGGCCGCGGTGGCGCATCCAGGCGACCATCGGCACGGTCATCGTGAACGTCATGCCCAGCAGCAGGAGCTCCAGTGCCTCGGTCCTCCAGTCGGAGACGTCCACCCCGACGACGGTCAGCAGCCCAGCGAGCGCAGATCCCAGCACGACCATGCCCAGGAGCATCGCGACGAGCATCTCGACGTAGTGGCGCAGGAAGTCCAGCGCCGGCGAGCTCCTGCGGCGCCCGGACCTCACGACTGGTTGAAGAAGCCCTTCTCGATGAGCTCGGCGCGCTCCTCCGCGCTGATCTGCACGTTGCGCGGCGTGAGCATGAAGACCTTGTCGGCGATGCGCTGCATGCCGCCGTCCAGCGCGTAGGTCAGGCCGCTGGCGAAGTCGATGAGCCGCTTGGACAGGTCGGTGTCGGTGCCCTGCAGGTTGAGCACCACCGGAATCGAGTCCTTGAACTTGTCGGCCACCTGCTGAGCGTCGTTGAAGGACTTCGGGATGACGAGGTGCACCCGGACGTCGCCGTTCTTGCCGCGGCCCACGGGGCGCAGGACGGCGGTGGGCCGACCGGCCGGCTCGTCGTCGGCGAAGATGTCGTCGAAGTCGTCACGCCGGCGGCGGCTGGACAGGCGCCGGACGTTGGGGCGCTCGCGGTAGCGGTCCTCGAGCTGGGCCTCCGGCTCGGCCTCGGGCTCCTCGTCATCCTCGTAGGCATAACCCCGTTCCTCGGCGAGGCCGAAGTACACGAGCGCGCGGTGCCAGCTGTCCTTGAACGCCATGACCCTTCGGAAGATTAGCCCTCTGTCGCCGATCTCCTGCTCATCGGGCGCGATCCTGCGGCGCCCGCCGACCGCCTGTCAGCGGTAGAGGCTCGTGCCGATACGCACGATCGTGGCCCCTTCCTCCACGGCGACCTCGAAATCCTGCGTGGTGCCCATCGAGAGCTCGGTGAGCCCGCGGTCGGCGGCCAGCTCGCGCAGCGCGGCGAACCACGGGCGGCTGTCGGATGGCTCACCGGCCAGCGGGGGCATGGTCATGAGGCCCGCCACCTCGACCGCGGCCACCCCGCTGCAACGCTCCAGGAACGCGTCGAGCTCGGCGGGCGCCACGCCGGACTTGCCCGCCTCGCCGGCGACGTTGACCTCCACGAGCACCCGCAGGCCGGGCGCCGCGTGGCGGCGCAGCTGCTCGAGCACCGAGTCGGTGCTGACGGAGTGGATCAGCCGCACGAGCGGGGTGATCTGCTTGACCTTGCGGCTCTGCAGGTGGCCGATGAAGTCCCAGGTGAACGCGTCGGGGTGCGCGGCCGCCTTGGCCTGCAGCTCGCGCGCGCGGTTCTCGCCGGCGACGGCGACGCCCGCCTCCGCCAGCACCCCGAGCTCGTCGACGGGCACGTACTTCACCGCAGCCACGAGCCCGATGTCGTCCGCGCCGCGCCCGGCCCGTGCCGCCGCGGCGGCGATGCGACCCCGCACGTCGGCGAGGTTGGCCCGCACGCGCTCGGCGGTCAGGCCCGTGATCAGGTCCGCCATGCGATCCCCGCCTGGCGCCCGGTGCGCCCGCCGTCACGACGGTGGGAGAAGAAGGTGCCTGCGGGGGCGCACATCGTGCACAGGCCGACGTCGTGGACCAGTGCCGCTCCCGCCGCCTCGAGCTGGCGCCGCGCGACGAGCTTGAGATCGGCGTGGTCGCCGCGCCGCGCCGCGCCGCCGTAGGACGCGAAGGCCGCGTGCACCTCCTCGCCGGTCGCATAGCAGCACACGCCGGCACCCGGGCCGATCGCGGCCTGGATGGCCCCGGCC
>JACCQW010000283.1 GCA_013813955.1 Solirubrobacterales bacterium | reverse complement strand
GAGCACCGGTGCTCCTGGCGGCGCGCGCGGCGCGCCGGCGGCGACGCGAGGGCGCCCTCGACCCGGCCTGACCCGCGGCCGCCACGCCTCTGTGTGGTATTCGTCACGCATGGCCACGGAGGAGGAGGACGCCATCGCGCTGCTCGCGCACGTTCCGGTGTTCGCGGCCCTGACCCCGTCCGACCTGACGCGCGTGGCGGCCGTTGCGGTCCCCCGCTCCTTCCCCGCCGGCCAGGTGATCTTCCGCGAGGGCGATGCGAGCGACACGTGCTACATCGTCCGCAGCGGGCACGCCCGGGCGATCCGGGCCCACGGCGACGGTCGCACGATCGCGCTCGCGCACTTCGGCCCGGGCGACATCTTCGGCGAGCTGGCGATGTTCGACGACGAGTCGCGCTCGGCGACGGTGGAGGCCCTCGACGAGTTCGACGCCGTCGCCATCCTGGGCCCCGACATGCGGCGCCTGCTGCGCGAGCATCCCGACATCTCGGTCAAGCTCGTGATCGCGCTGGGCCGGCGCCTGCGCGCGGCCAACGAGCGCATCGCCCGCCAGTCCTTTCAGACCGTGCAGAGCCGCGTGGCGGGGGTCCTCACCCAGCTCGTCGGCCAGGCGCAGGCCGAGGGCGCATCCGAGACCGACGTCCTCGTCACGATCACGCAGGCCGACATCGCCCAGCTCGCCGGCTCATCACGCGAGTCGGCCAGCCGCTTTCTGGCCGTCCTCGAGCGCGCGGGCGTCGTGACCCAGGGTCGCGGCCGCGTCACCGTGCACGACCCCTCGGCCCTCGGGCGCTACGTCTACTGATGCCGGCGTCGTCCTCGGAGTTCTCGGCGGGCGGGGTGGTCGTCAACGACGCCGGCGAGGTTGCCGTGATCGTGCCGACCCGCCGCGCGGCGGACGGCTCGCGGGTGCTGGCGCTGCCCAAGGGCCACCCCGACGGGGAGGAGACCGCGGTCGACGCCGCGCTGCGTGAGGTGCGCGAGGAGGCGGGGATCGACGCCGAGCTCGTTGAGAAGCTCGGCGACGTGCGTTACTTCTACCAGCGCGGCGGACGGCGGATCGTCAAGGTCGTGGCGTTCTTCCTGCTGCGCTACACGGGGGGCCGCGTGGACGACCACGACCACGAGGTCGAGGTGGCGCGCTGGATGCCCGCGGCGCAGGCGGCGCGGGAACTGACCTACTCGGGCGAGCGCGAGATGGTCGGCAGGGCGCTGTCGCGCCTGCATCCGGGCCGGTAGTCTGCGGCCTCGTGCAGGTCCTGAACTTCTACTCGACGATCTTCGCCGACCAGCTCAAGCGGGGGCGCAAGACGGCGACGATCCGCCTCGGCGACAAGTCCCACAAGTACCGCAAGAACCAGGCGGTGCTCGTGACCATCGGCTACCAGCACTCACCGCGCGAGAAGATCTTCCAGGCGGTCATCGACTCCGTCGAGGTCAAGCGCGTCAAGGACCTCTCCCCCCGCGACATCGAGCACGACAACCCGGAGTTCCGCCGCACGGAGGAGATGGTCGGCTTCCTCGAGCAGATCTACGGCCGCTCGGTGGGCCTGGACGACACGGTCACCATCGTGCGCTTCTCGCAGATCATCGAGAATCCCCCGTCGATGACCGACCGTATGCACGGCATCGGGGGAGCGCAGAACTAGCCTTTTTGGCACTCATGACGCGGAGTGCCAGCAAGAGCTATAGTTGGCACTCTTGCAGTGTGAGTGCCAAACAGGAGGTAGTTCATGAAGCTCAAGCCCCTGGGCGATCGGCTGATCGTGCGGGCCATCGAGGAGGAGGAGACCACCGCGAGTGGGATCGTCCTGCCCGACACCGCCAAGGAGAAGCCGCAGAAGGGCAAGGTCATCGCCGTCGGCGAGGGCAAGTACGACGACGACGGCGAGAAGCGCATCCCGCTCGACGTCGCCGAGGGCGACGAGGTCCTCTACAGCAAGTACGGCGGCACGGAGATCAAGGTCGACGGCGAGGACCTGCTGGTGCTCCGCGAGTCCGACGTCCTCGCAAAGGTGGAGGCATAGACATGGCTCATAAGGAACTGAAGTACGACGTGGAGGCCCGCAACGCGCTGCAGAGCGGCGTCGACGCGGTCGCCAACGCCGTCAAGGTCACGCTCGGCCCCAAGGGCCGCTACGTCGTCCTCGACAAGAAGTTCGGCGCCCCGACGATCACCAACGACGGTGTCACCATCGCTCGTGAGATCGAGGTCGAGGACGTCTTCCAGAACCAGGGCGCCCAGCTCGTGCGCGAGGTCGCCACGGCGACCAACGACGTCGCCGGCGACGGCACGACGACGGCCACGGTGCTCGCCCAGCAGATCGTTCGCAGCGGCCTGAAGAACGTCACGGCCGGCGCCAACCCGCTCGCGCTCAAGCGCGGCATCGAGCGCGCCGTCGACGAGGTCGTCCAGAACATCGCCAAGCAGGCCAAGGACGTCGCCGGCAAGGAGCAGATTGCTCGCGTCGCGACGATCTCGGCCGGCGACGAGGAGATCGGCGACGTCATCGCCGACGCCATCGAGAAGGTCGGCAAGGACGGCGTCGTGAACGTCGAGGAGGGCCAGACGTTCGGCATGGACCTCGAGTTCACCGAGGGCATGCTGTTCGACA
>JACCQW010000274.1 GCA_013813955.1 Solirubrobacterales bacterium | reverse complement strand
GAGCACCAGTACGACCGCCCAGGGCACGGGCGGGGCCGGCGCGCCGTAGCCCGGGCGCCGCGGCTAGGCGATCCGGTCGCCGGGCCGCGAGCCCGCCCCGGGCTCGAGCAGCAGCACGGGGTGCTCGCCGGCGACGGCGCCGAGAACCAGCACCTCCGAGCGCACCGGCCCGATCTGCCGTGGCGGAAGGTTCACGACCGCCACCACCAGGCGGCCCTCGAGCTCGTCGCGCGCGTAGTTGGTGATCTGCGCCGAGCAGCGCTTCTCCCCCAGCTCGGGCCCGAAGTCGATGCGCAGCCTCCACGCCGGGCGCCGCGCCTCGGGGAACTCCTCGACCGCCACGACGCGACCCACGCGCATGTCCACCTTCTCGAGGTCCTCCACGGCGATCATGCCTCACCGCCCTCACGATCCTCGCCGAAGCGAAACGAGCGCAGCGCGGTCTTCAGCGGCCCCGCGTTGCCGGTGGCGCCGGCGTTGGGCGTCCCCGTGGCCGGAGTTGACGCCAGCTCGATGACCACGCCGCGGCGCAGGCCCTCGGGCTCCTGGGCGACGAGGAGCAGGTGGCGGCCATAGAGAGTGCGCTCACCCAGCCGGGCGCGGAAGACCACCTGGTAGCCGATCGCGTTGTTGATGCGCGTGCGGCCCTCCTCGACGAGCTCGAAGCCGGCGTAGCGGCGGCGCAGCTCGCCGATGTAGCCGAAGGCGTACACCGGCAGCGTGCCGCTCGCGGCTCCGCGGTAGAGCGGCAGGACCAGCTCGCGCACGACGAAGGAGTCGAGGAACAGATCCCCTCTGCGGCGCCCAAGCGCCAGCAGCGCGCCCGGCTCGGAGCCGCGCTCGATCCCCGGTCCGTAGATCAGGTTGAAGGTGACCGGCTCGCGGACGATCACGGCGGTCTCCTCCTCGCCGGCGCGCAGCGCGACGATCAGCGCGGCGGCCAGCACCACCGCCGCCGCGGCACCCAGCGCCACGCGTACGCGGCGCGGCAGTGGGGCGAGGACCTGCGAGAGCGTGGGCCCGTACTCGGGCTTGACCGTCGACACCGCCCCATGATGACCTGCCGCGACGCGCGCACGCTCAGAGGCCGATGGCCTTCAGGCGGCGCGACAGCGCGGTCGTCGCGAACTCGCGCGTCTCGCGCACGGAGGCGCCGAAGATCTGGGCGTCCTCGTCGACGCCGTCCACCCACGGCGGGCGCAGCACGCCGTCTGCGGCCGGGCCGGTCTCCGCGATCGTGCGCCGGATCGCCTCGCCGTGGCGCGGGTCGCGGCGGGCCATGTCGCGCAGGAAGCGAGCGCCGAAGGCGACGTGACGGTGCTCGTCGCGCGCGACGAGCGTGAATCCCTCCACGAAGCCGGGCAGGGTGCCCATCCGCTCGTTGTAGTCGATGATGAAGTGCTGGCCGGTCAGGGCCAGCATCCCCTCGATGACCATGTGGTACATCGTGACCGCCTCGACGAGCGTCTCGAGGTCCTCGGGGTCGCGGGCCAGGCGGTCGACCTTCGCGCGCAGCAGCTCGTCGAAGAGCGTGTGGAAGTCGGAGGTGAGGTGCGCGCTCGTGGCGTCCAGGCGCCCCTGCAGGTCAGAGCCCTCCATGATCCCGACCTCGGCATAGAAGCGGTCGAAGAACGCGACGTGACGCGCCTCGTCGGCGATCTGCGTGCACAGGAACAGCCGCATGTCCTCCTGGGGCGCGGCGCGCATCATCGGCCCGAGCTCGGCCGCCACGCGCTGCTCGCCGACGAAGAAGCCGCTCAGGCCGTAGAGACGCATCGCACGCTCCTCGCGAGGCATCGCCTGCCAGTCCGCGCGGTCCCGGGTGAAGTCGAGGTCCTGCGTGGCCCACTGCTGGCGCTCCCACAGCTCATAGAGCTGGCGGTAGCCGAGCAGCCGGCCGTCCCGGTCGTCCAGGGCGGGGTCGCTCGTGGCGCGGAAATCCGTGCGCTCGGTGCGCGCGGGCTTGGTGGCATCGGTCATCGCGCGATGCTACCGCCCCCCTGGCTGGCTAGCCAGCATGGACTGGAGGACCCGTTCGCGGTCAGTCGGCAGGGGACCGCTCACTCCCCGACCGGGAACACGGCCTCCAGGTCATGGCGGGAGAACGCCTCGAAGGCGACCATCGTCTGCGTGCGGTGCACGCCGGCCAGCGCGGAGACCTGACCGGTGATGACCGCGGCCAGGTCCTCGTGGCGCGGCACGTGCACGACGCAGACGAAGTCCCACTCGCCGGTCACCGAGTACGCCTCGCGAACGCCGTCGACCTCCGCCAGCGCCGAGCCGAGCGTGGACATCGCCTGGCGCTCGGCCTCGACGAGCACGATCGCGTGGGTCATGGTCCCGTCCCTTCGTCTTGCCCGGCGTGGCGCGTGGCGAGCTCGCGCGCGAGCTCGAAGCCCACCGAGACGCCTACGAGCATCCCCAGGCGTGTCTCCTCGGCCACCAGCGTGCGCATCGCGCGCTCGCGCTCGGCGGGGTCCTCCATGCCCGTGGCCCGGCGCAGCTGCGCCTCGTGGGCCTCGCCGAACCAGCCGCCTTCCTCCAGCGCCGCGTTGAGCACGCGCTGCAGGCCCGGGGCCGCGTGGGTGACGACCTCCTGGGCGTGCGCGAAGCGCTCGGGCTCGGAGAGCGCAGCCACCGCCGCGTCGACCTCCTCGGCGCTGTAGGACTCGTGGGCCATCAGCGCGGGCGCAGCCCCGCGAGCCCGAGCCCCGCGAGCGCGCCGATCGCCGCGCCGAGCAGCCCGGCGGCGACGGTGCCCTGCGTGACCGCGGGGACGAGCAGGAGCACGGCGCCGATGACGAGCACGCCGAGCAGGTCGGCCTCGTCGTCGCCCGGGCGGCGGCGGCGGGCGAGCAGGACCGGCACGAGCCACGCGAACAGCAGGCCGAGCGCCGCGGGGTGCGTGCCGAAGACCAGCGTGTCGGTTTCCAGGGCGGTGGCCGCGACCAGCGCGCCGGGGCCGCAGAGGGCGAACAGCGCGACGAGCACGATCGGCCCATGGCGGCGCTCGAGCAGCCACCCGAACACGCCGAGGCCGGTCACGGCGGCGAGCTGCGCAGCGGTGCCGTCGTTGAGGAACGTCGCGGTGACGAAGCGCCACGGATCGCCGTCCAGCGCGATCACGGCCAGGTCGCCCTCGACGGTGAAGGCCAGCGAAAGCCAGATCCCGAAGGAGAGGAAGACGAGCACGATCGTGGCCCACTGGCGGCCGTACTCGTCGCCGCGCAGGCCGGGCATCTCCCCGCTGCGCAGGCGCCCGAGGCGCGGGGACGCCGGTGAGGCGACCGGCTTGGTCGTCTTGCGGCGGAGGCGCCCGGACGGCTTGGGCGGCAGCGGCTCGCCGCCCTCACGCTCGATCTTCGGCGCGCGCTTGCGCAGCCGTGTGCCGCAGTAGGGGCACTCGGTGATGTACGGGCTGACCTCCGCCTGGCAGTTCTTGCAGACGACGAAGAGATCGGGCGAGGAGGGCATCGAGCGCGATTCTACGGCCACGTTCAGGGTGCCGTGGCAGCCACGATCTCGGCCATGACCTCGGTGAGGTCGTGGTTGGCCTCATAGACGACGATCTGCCGCGACGCGCCGTTGCCGCGCTCCAGCAGGTCCTCGATCCCGTCGAGCGCGTCGGCGGAGCCCAGGTCCTGCGCGTGCGGGCGCAGCCGGTCCAGCAGCCGCCGCGAGAGCGCCTTCGTGGCCACCCGCTCGCTGGAGGGCAGGTCGACCATCTCGCCCTCCAGGCCGTGCCGGGCGGCCAGGAACTTGTTCTCGTCGAGCATCTGCCACGGATAATCGCCGAGCTCCTGGCCTCCGTCGAAGTGCTCGGCGAGCTCCTTGACCATGGCCTGGATGAGCGCGGCGAGCGCGAGCGTGTGCTCGACGTGCGTCTGCGAGTCGCAGCAGCGGATCTCCACCGTGCCGAAGTTCGGGTGCGGGCGGACGTCGTACCAGAGGTAGGTGTAGTCCGCCATCACGCCGCTGGAGACCATGAAGTTGAGCTGGCGCTCGTAGTCCTCCCAGTCGCGGTAGGCGGGCGGCATGCCCACGCGCGGGAACTGGCGGAAGATCGGGGTGCGGGTGGACTGCAGGCCGGTCACGTCGCCGCGCCAGAACGGCGAGTTGGCGCTGAGCGCGAGCAGCACCGGGACGTGCACGCGCATGCCGTTGGCGACGTGGATCGACTTGTCGGCGTCGTCGAGGCCGACGTGGACGTGCATCCCGAAGATCAGCTCCTGACGGGCGATGAAGCGCAGCGCGGAGACGAGGTCGCGATACCGGGGGCGCGCGACGATGCGCTGGTCCTCCCACATCGCGAACGGATGGGTGCCCGCGGAGCCGATGCACAGCTCGCGCGCGCCGGCCGTCTGGCGCACCTGGCGGCGCAGTGCGCGCAGCTGCCGGCCGGCCTCGCCCATGTCCGCGCACGGCTTCGTGGCGATCTCCAGCACCGACTCCATCAGCTCGGGCTTGATCTCGCCGTCGCCGGACTCCTCGAGCAGGGACTCGATCGCGTTGACGAGCTGATGGGTCTCGCCGTCGACGATCATGAGCTCCTCCTCGATGCCGATCGTGTAGCTCGGCCCGGTGAAGTTCTCGCGCATGCCGCCGGAGGGTACCCGCGCAACGCATCGTGCACGGCGCCCGGCGCGCCCCGTAGCTTGGGGGCGTGGCCTGGCGC
>JACCQW010000223.1 GCA_013813955.1 Solirubrobacterales bacterium | reverse complement strand
TCGACGAAGCCCATCGCGGCGACGGTCTTGCCGGCGCCGGTGGCGTGCTCGAACCAGAAGCGCTTGTGGGCGTTGGGGTCGTCGGGCGCCTCGTCGAGCTGATCGGCGTCGAGGGCGGCCTCGGGGGCGTCCTCGTCAGGCTCGGGCTCGTCCTCGTCGTCCTCCTCGTCGTCCTCGTCGTCCTCGCTGTCGAGGAGATCGTCGTCCTCGCTGTCGAGGAGGTCGTCGTCCTCGCCGGCGTCGAGCCCCTCCTCGCCGGGGTCGAGCTCGGCCTCGCCGGCGTCGAGCTCCTCCTCGCCGGGGTCGAGCTCGGCTTCGCCGGGGTCGAGCTCGGCCTCGTCGGGGTCGTCGTCGACGGCCAGGACCGGCGCGGCGATCGGCGCTGGAGCGTCGCCGTTGCGCTGCGCCTCGGCGAGCAGCGCGGTCAGAGTACCCGACAGGGCGTCGACCTGGTGCGGGTTCAGCGACGTGCCGTCGGCCAGGCGCGGCTCCTCCTCCGAGAGGACGCGCTCGAGGCCCAGCATCAGCGAGAAGCGCCGGCGCCACTCGGTCGACGGGTGCTTGGCCCCCGCGTCGATCTCGGCCACGGCGGCGTCGAGCGCGTGGCGACGCGCGGTGCCGGGACCGATCGCGGCGAGTGGCTCCTCGCCCGCGTGCACGAACGTCTCACGGGTGAAGGCCTCCGCCCGCGCGAGATCGTCGGAACCGGGAAGGGTCGTGGCCGCGTCGGCCACTGGCGTGGGATCAGCCAAAGTCGGCTTCCTGCTCAAAAGTGATGAGATCGCGAGAACAGCCGTCGCGATCGGGGACCCGGGACAGGCCCGGCGGGGGACGAGGAACCTCCCTGTGCGATCAGTCCTCGCCCGCGTCGTGGCCCAGCATACCGCACCCGCTGCACAAGTCACATCCGCGGCGGGCCCTTCTGCGAACCTACGTCCATGCGCAAGGCCGCCATCGCGATCGTCGTCGTCGGCGTCGGCGCCCTGCTCGTGATCGGCCTCGTGCAGGCCGGCGGCAAGGACTCCGCCTCGACCTCGCCCCCCGGGCCGCTCAGCCGCGCGGAGGTGTCCGAGCCGCTGCCGGGCGCGCCCGCCGAGCTGGCCGCGCTGCGCGCCCGGGTCAACGAGATCAACGACGGTGGCGTGAAGGCCTTCGACGCCCAGCTGCGCGCGCTGCGCGGGCGCCCCGTGGTGGTCAACCTGTGGGCCTCGTGGTGCGGACCCTGCCGCTTCGAGCTGCCGTTCTTCCAGAAGCAGGCCTTGCAGCGCGGCGACGAAGTGGCCTTTCTCGGCGTCAACGTCGGTGACACCGAGGACGCGGCCCGCGAGTTCGCGGCCGAGTTCCCGATGCCCTACCCGTCCTTCGCGGACCCGGATCAGAAGCTGCTGGGGCGCTTCGGCGCGCAGGGGCTTCCGGTGACGGCGTTCTACGACGCCTCAGGCGAGCTGGAGTTCCTGCACCAGGGGCTTTATCCCAACGAGGAGAAGCTGGCCGAGGCGATCGAGCGCTACGCGCGCTCGTGAGCACCGTGGAGGTGCGCGCCGCGTGCGGCGAAGCCGAGCTGTGCGCGGCGATGGCGCTGCGCCAGGACGTCTTCGTCGCCGAGCAGGGCGTCCCACTGAGCCTGGAGGTCGACGACCACGACCCGATCGCCACGCACCTGGTTGTGGTCGAGGACGGCCGGGTCGTGGCGACGACGCGGCTGCTGGACGCCGGCGACGTGGTCAAGCTCGGGCGCCTGGCGGTGGCGCACGACGCGCGGCGCCGCGGCCTGGCGCGCCTGCTGCTGGAGGAGTCCGAGCGCCGCGCGCGCGCCGGGAGCAAGGCCTGGATCGTGCTCAGCGCCCAGACCTACGCGCGCGAGCTCTACCGCGCCGCAGGGTACGTGGAGCGCGGCGGGCCCTTCATGGAGGCCGGGATCGAGCACGTCGTGATGGAGCTGCGCCTTGCCTGAGATCCGCGTCGACCCGCTGACCGGCCACCGCGCGATCGTCGCGGGCGACCGTGCCACGCGTCCCGGCGGCGGCCTGAGCGTCACGCCCGCGGAGGCGATCGACCCCGCGTCCGATCCCTTCGCCGATGGCCACGAGGACCGCACGCCGCCCGAGCTCTACGCGGTACGGCCGGACGGAGCGTCCGCGGGCGGCGCCGATTCGCCGGGCTGGAGCGTGCGGGTCGTGCCCAACCTCTTCCCGGCGCTGGCGCCCGACAGCCCGCCGCCCCCGCCGCAGGCCAAGCCCGACCTGTTCACCGCGCTGCCCGCCGCCGGCCGCCACGAGGTCGTGATCAACGGGCCGCAGCCGGTGCTCTCGCTGGCCGAGCTGCCCGCCGAGCAGGCGGCGGCCGCGGCCGAGGTCTGGCGCGAGCGCATGCTCGCCCACGACGGCGCCGCCTACCAGCACCTGATCGTCAACGAGCGCCGCGAGGCCGGGGCGTCGCTGCCCCACACGCACGCGCAGCTGTACGCGCTGGACTTCGTCCCGTCGGCGGTCGCGCGCGAACGCGAGCGCTTCGGCGCCTACGCGACGCGGACGATGGGCGGCAACCTGCTCGGCGATCTCGTCGCGGAGGAGGTGCGCATGCGCGAGCGCATCGTGGCCATCGACGACGATGCCGTGCTCATGTGCCCCTACGGCTCGCGGCTGCCCTTCCAGCTGCTGCTCGCCCCCCGCCGCCCGCGCCGGCGCTTCCAGGACGAAGGGCCCACGGGCGCCGCGCTGCTGCACGAGGGGCTGTCGCGCCTGAGGCGCCGCTTCGGCGCGAGCCCGCCGCTGAACCTGTGGATCCGCACCGCACCGCGCGACGCCGAGCACTTCTGCTGGCGCATCGACGTCGTGCCCCGCCTGACGCACCTCGCCGGGCTGGAGCTCGGCGCTGGGATCCACCTGAACATTGTCGCGCCCGAGCAGGCGGCCGCCGAGCTGCGCGACGCTTAGCAATGTTCCTGTTGACCCTGGCCATCGTGCTGTCGGTGGCCGCCGGCGTCGGCGCCCAGCGGCGCTGGGGCGAGCGGGCGCAGGCGGGCACCCGCCGGGCACTGGACGTGATGCTCTTCGTCGCGCTGCCGTTCATCACGTTCTTCGTGGTCGCGGACACCGAGCTGACCACCGGCGTCGGCATCGGCCTGGTGCTCGGCTACACCGAGCTCGCGCTGGTCGGCCTTGCGGCGTGGGCGATCGCGAGCCGGCTGCTCGCGCTCGGACCCACCGCCACGGCCACGCTGATCATCGCGTCGGTGATGGCGAATACGGGCTACCTCGGCGTCCCGCTGAACGCCACGCTGCTGGGTCGCGACGCGCTCGGCCCCGCGATCGCGTTCGACGCGATCGTCACCGGCCCGATGTTCTACGTCGTCGCGTTCGCGATCGCGGCCGCGTTCACGACGCGCGACGATCCCCTCAGCGTCCGGCTGCGCGCGTTCGCGCTGCGCAACCCGCCGCTGCTCGCGGTGCTGGCCGCGCTCGCAGCGCCCGAGGCGCTGGCTCCCGGCGTCCTCGTCGACGCCGCCGAGCTCGGGGTGATCGCCCTGCTGCCGGTCGGCTTCTTCGTGCTCGGCGTCACGCTCGCCGCCGAGGCGGGCGAGGGCTTCTTCAGCGTCCCGCCACCGCTGACGCGGCCGATCGCGACGGTCATCGGCCTGCGGCTGCTCGTCGCCCCGGCGCTGATGATCGGCCTGTCGGCCTTGACCGTGACGGTGCCCGATGCCTACCTCGTCCAGGCCGCGATGCCCGTCGGGATCAACACGCTCGTGGTCGCGCACGCCTACGACCTCGACCTCGGCCTGGCCTCCGGCGCGATCGCGTGGTCGACGACGATCGCCGTCGTCGCGGGCCTGGGCAGCCTCGCCCTATGACCCCGGCATCGGGAACTGCAGCCCGTGCTCGGCGCACAGCCGCGGAACGCTGTCGGGATCGAGTTCGAGCCCGTAGCGCGCGCCGACCTCGTCGGGCGGCAGCGTCCCGGCGGCCACCTCCTCGAAGAAGCGCTCGAAGCCGGCCGGCGAGATGATCTCCAGGATCCGGCACGGCGTGTCGCCGGCGTTCCAGAACGTGTGCCACTGGTCGCGCGGCTTGAAGACGAAGTCGCCCGCCTCGGCGTGGACGACGTCGTCGCCGAGCTGCGCGCCCATCCGGCCCTCCAGGACGAAGCTGTACTCGTCCTCGCGGGAGTGGCGATGCAACGGCGCGCACAGGTGGCGCGGTGCGATCGGATGCTCGACGAGCGCCACCCCGCCGCCGGCCTCCTCGCCCCACAGCATGAACCGCACGCCCATGCCGCCGAGGTCGACCCGCTTGCCGTCGGCCGGCCCGATCTTCCGCGGGCCTCCAGACGCGTCGAACCGCTTCGCACCGGTCGCCTCCATACGTGCTCCTCCTCGTCGGACAGCTCTGCTCGGGCAATGTAGTGACCTGGCGCGATGGCGGGCCGACCACGACGGCGGCGCCTGACGGGTCGCGCGGTGGCGCGCTTCGGTCGACGCGTACCATCCGCCCATGGCCCGCATCGGACTGCTCACCGGCGGTGGGGACTGCCCCGGCCTTAACGCGGTCATCCGCGCGGTCGTGCGCAAGGGGATCAACGCCCACAGCCATGATCTCGTGGGCTTCCGCCACGGCTGGGCCGGCGTGCTGGCCAACGAGGCGGTCGAGCTCACGCACGCCACCACGAGCGGCATCCTGCACCGCGGCGGCACGATCCTCGGCACGTCGCGCACGAACCCCTACGGCGAGGAGGGCGGCGAGGCGCGGGCGATCGCCTCGCTGGAGGAGCGCGGGATCGACGCGCTGATCCCGATCGGCGGCGAGGACACGCTCGGCGTCGCCCGGCGTCTGGCCGACGCCGGCGTGAACGTCGTCGGCGTGCCCAAGACAATCGACAACGACCTGGCGGGCACCGACTTCACGTTCGGCTTCCAGACGGCGGTGCAGATCGCCACCGACGCGATCGACCGGCTGCACACCACCGCCGAGTCGCACAACCGCGTCATCGTCGTGGAGGTCATGGGCCGCCACGCCGGCTGGATCGCCGCCTACTGCGGGCTGGCCGGCGGCGCGGACGTCGTGCTCGTCCCCGAGCGCCCGTTCGACATCGAGGAGGTCTGCGACCGCCTGCGCCGCCGCCACGCGACCGGGCGCACGTTCTCGATCGTCGTCGTGGCCGAGGGCGCGACGCGCTCGGACGCCGACGTGCAGACCCAGGACGGCGGTACGGACGCGTTCGGCCACGTGCGGCTGGGCGGCATCGCGGTCGAGCTCGAGCACGAGATCGAGCGGCGCACCGGCTTCGAGACCCGCATGACGATCCTCGGCCACGTCCAGCGCGGCGGCACGCCCAACGCATACGACCGCGTGCTCGGCACGCGCTTCGGGGTCGCCGCCATCGACGCCGCCACCGCGGGGAACTTCGGCGTCATGACCGCGCTTCGCGGGACCGACATCGAGCTCGTCCCGCTCGACGTCGCCCTGAAGGCGCCCAAGCTGCTGGACGCCTCGCTGTTCGAGACGGCCGAGGTCTTCTTCGGCTGAGGGGGCGAGGTCCGGCGCTCCGGGGCCTACACCTCCCGATGGAGGCCTCTGGAGGACGACCAGCAGGAGGGTACGATGAGCCCGATGCCGACGGCCACGCCGATGACCGCGCAGGAGTACCTCGCCTGTCACCACCACGATGGCCTGCGGTCCGAGCTGATCGACGGTGAGGTCGTCGTGAACGAGCCCTGCCTTCGGCATCAGGCCGTCTGCGACGAGCTGCAGTTCGCTCTGACCAGCTGGACGCGCGCTGCCGCCGGGCGAGGCTTCGCCGTGCGCCCGCTGGACGTCCTCCTCGACGAGCTCAACGTCTTCGCGCCCGACGTTCTGTGGTACGCCGAGGGCCGGGTGCCGCCGCGGACCGACCCGCGGCCCTATCCGATGCCGGACCTCGCGGTGGAGGTGCGCTCCCCGTCGACCTGGCGCTACGACGTCGGCGCGAAGAAGTCCGGCTACGAGCGGCACGGGCTGCCCGAGCTGTGGCTGGTCGACCTCGCGGCCGCCGAGGTGCTGATCTTCCGCCGCGCCGGGCGACGCTCGGCGGGCTTCGACGTGGCGCTCGAGCTTGCCCGCGGCGACGAGCTCGCTTCGCCGATGCTCCCCGGCTTCTCGCTGCCGCTGCGGGCGCTCTTCGACGGCTGACACCGCGCCCCGCGGCGGGTCGGGCACACTGCAGCCATGCGCGCCCTCGTCCAGCGGGTCGCCTCCGCGTCGGTGACCGTCGACGGCGAGCGCGTAGCGGAGATCGGCCCGGGCCTGCTGGTCCTGCTCGGCGTCACCCACGACGATGACGAGGCCGTCGCCGACAGGCTGGCCGGCAAGGTGCGCGCGCTGCGCATCTTCGCCGACGCGCACGGGCGCATGAACGAGCCGCTGGGCGATCGCGAGGCGCTGTGCGTCAGCCAGTTCACGCTCTACGGCGACGCGCGCCGGGGAACGCGCCCGTCCTACGTCGCCGCCGCGCGGGCGGAGGTCGCCGAGCCGCTGTACGAGCGCTTCCGCGCGCGCCTCGGCGCCGTGGGCGGGGTGTTCGGCGCGCAGATGGCCGTCACGCTGGTCAACGATGGGCCGGTCACCCTGCTGCTGGAGAGCTAGGGAAATAGACTGCCGCGTCGCATGCCGGTCGAGCCCCGCTTCGTCTGCCGTTTCGTCGCCGAGCCCCCGCAGGAGCTGCTGCCCTACGGGCGCTGGGCGACGACGCTCGGGCGCCACTTCCTCGGCGCCTGCGACGCGATCGAGCCCGAGGACGAGGACCTCGGCGAGCCCGGGGAGATCAGCTTCTATCCCGACCGCACGTGGGCCGGGCGCACCTTCGTCCCCGCGACCGCCCGCACCTCGACCGGCCTGGAGGTCTACGGCTACGTGGCCTTCCGGCCCGGTGGCGAGAACGGGGAGGCAAGCGAGTTCAGCGCGGTCGCCGACTACACCGACGCCACCGCCGAGGCCAACCCCGAGTGGCGCCTGGACCTCTGCGACGAGGTCGTCGGCGCGTGGCGCGGGGAGAGCGGCAAGACCGCGGACATGACCCTCGTCTGGGGCCGCCCGCTGGTCGCGGGCGGCGCGGTGGTCACCGCCGAGCTCGCCGGCCTCACCGTGGACCAGTGCACGCTCGTCGACGACCGCTTCACGCTGTTGGCGCCCGACAACTACCGCGTCGACACGCTGGACTGCACGCTCTACGACGCCAAGGGCAGGGAGCTGGCCACCGAGTCGCTGTACGAGGAGGACCGCGAGGACGCCCGCGGCGATGAGGAGGACGACGGGTAGGGGTGGACCTCGAGGAGGCCATCCGCACCCGGCGCACGCACAAGGTCTACGCACCGGAGCCGGTCGACCGCGAGACGCTGGACGAGCTCTTCGACCTCGCGCGCTGGGCGCCCAACCACCACCTCACCAACCCGTGGCGCTTCCGCGTGCTGGGCCGCGAATCGCTGGGGCGCCTGAAGGCCGCCGCGGGGCCCGACGCGGCGGGCAAGCTCGACCGCGCCCCAACGCTCGTCGTGGTCTGCGCGACGCAGACCGGCACCGATCCCGTCGCCGACGAGGAGGACCTGTGCGCGGCGGCCTGCGCCGCCTACGTTGTGCTGCTCGTCGCACACGGCCGCGGCCTGGCGGGCTACTGGCGCACGCCGGCGGTCCTGCGCCGCCCCGAGGGTCGCGACGCGGTCGGCATCGCCGCGGGCGAGCGCGTGCTCGGCCTGCTGCACCTGGGGCACCCGCGCCAGGTGCAGCGCGTGCCCGAACGCGCGCCGCTGCGCGAGGTCGTCGCCTACCTGCCCTAGCCGGCAGGGCCAAGCGGCACGCGCTCGGACACGGATAAGTACGCTTCGCGCCGCTCCGCGAGGAGGAGAGAATGCGAAGGACCCCGAAAGACCTCACCTGCCTCTTGCTCGCGTGCGCCGCGGCGATCGGCCTCGCGGCCTGCGGTGACCGCAAGAGTGATCGCGCTGCCGCCGGCGCACGGGACGGCGACGAGCAGACCGGCGGCACGATCCGGGCCGCCTACACGTCGTTCCCGGACTCCCTGGACCCGGCGCTGAGCTACACCGCGGAGGGCTGGCAGACGCTGTGGACCGTGTACACGCCGCTGCTGACCTACAAGCACGCCGAGGGGGTCGCGGGCACCGAGCTGGTCCCCGGCCTCGCCGGGGCGCTGCCCGCCATCTCGAAGGACGGCAGGACGTACACGCTGGAGCTGCGTGACGGCCTGCGGTACTCCGACGGCAGGGCCGTCAAGGCCTCGGACTTCGAGCACGCCGTCAAGCGCGTGCTCAACCTGCGGTCCGGCGGCTCGGCCTTCTACCTGGGGATCCACGGCGCCGAGAAGTACGTCGAGGACGACCGTGCGCACGCGGACATCGCGGGCATCCAGACCGATGACGCCACGGGCGAGATCAAGATCAGGCTCACCGAGGCCGACGGCTCGTTCTCGAACATCCTGGCGATGAGCTTCGCGGGGGTCGTCCCCGGGGACACGCCGTTCGCAGACCAGACGAAGAGCCCGCCGCCGGGCGTCGGGCCCTACAGGCTCGCGAACGTCCGCACGGGCCGCGGCTACGACCTCGTGAAGGTGGCGGCCTTCGAGGTCGACGGCATCCCGCGGGGCAAGCTCGACGAGATCGAGGTCGACATCATCAAGGACCGCCGCCGCCAGACGCGGGCGACGATCCGCAACAAGGTCGACTACATGGGCGACCCGCCGGCGCCCGACCGGATCGGCGCGGTCAGGCAGCGCTACGAAGGCGAGCGCTACAGGGAGTTCGTCACCAACTCGACCTACTACTTCTTTCTGAACACGCGCGTCGCCCCGTTCGACAGCAAGGAGGTCCGTCAGGCCGTCAACCACGCGATCGACAAGCGCGCGCTCCGGCGCCTCTTCGGCGGGCTGCTCGAGCCGGGCTGCAACTTCCTGCCGCCCGCCATGAAGGGCCACCGGAAGATCGAGCCCTGTCCCTACGGCGACCCCGCCCGGGCGCCCGACGTGGCCCGGGCCAGGCAGCTGATCCGGCGGGCCGGCGTCGCCGGGGACGCGGTGACCGTCTACAACAGCGACGAGCCCGAGTCTCAGCCGATCGGCGACTACCTGGCCGGCGTGCTCACCCAGATCGGGCTGAAGGCCAGGCCGCGGACGGTCGAGGGCCCGGCCTACTTCCCGGTGATCGGCGACCGCAGGACGAAGGCCCAAGCCGGGGTCGCCCACTGGTTCCAGGACTATCCGCACCCGGCGAACCTGATGTCCCGCATGGACGGCGCGTCGATCCGCAGGACCGGCAACCAGAACTTCGGCAACGTCGACGACAGGCAGGTCAACGCGACGCTGGCCCGGGCGAACGCGAACCCGAGCCTCGACGAGGCCGCCGATGGGTACGCGGCGGCCGACAGGCGGCTGATCGAGGAGGCGCTGGTCGCGCCGTACGGGCATCGCAAGCTGACGGTGTTCATGTCCGAGCGGATGAGCTTCGAGGACGAGTGCAACCTCGTCCATCCGGTCTACAACAGCGATCTCACGAGCTTCTGCCTGAAGTAGGTGACCGGGGGCGTGGTCTCTGCGCCGCGCAGCACACGGGCCCCGATAGCTCGGCTGGATGGGAACTCCCGACCGAGGCGCGTGGCGAGCTCCCGAGTCCCGCGCGATACTTCACCGGCGATGTCCCGGGAGAATGTCGAACTCGTGCGGACGCTGTACGAAGTGTGGAACGGGCGGAAGGGCCGGGAGGGGGTCATCGCATTCCTGGCGGAGGACTTTGAGTTCGTCAATCCCCATTACGCCCTGGAGTCGGGTACCCGACACGGACACGCGGGGTGGTCGCAGGCCATGGACAACCTCGATGAGGCCTTCGAGCACCACGGTCATGAAGTTGACGAGGTGAGAGACCTCGGCGACCGCGTCCTCTGCTTCACCACGTTCGTGGCGCAAACGAACCCCGACATCGCTGCGTTCCGTCAGGACGAACCGCAGCTCTGGAGCCTGCGCGACGGCAAGGTGATCCGCCTACAGTGGTTCCACGACCGAGCAGAAGCCCTCCAAGCCGCAGGGCTCTCGGAGTAGCGGCGGAGGCATCCTGATCGGCAACGGCCCCGATAGCTCAGCTGGATAGAGCGACTCCCTCCTAAGGAGTAGGCCCCAGGTTCGAATCCTGGTCGGGGCATCACAGTAAAGCCCCGCAAACGCGGGGCTTCTGATGCTCGGGTGTCGCCATCGATCACGCGGCGATGGGCACCGCGCCGGCGTTTCTGCCCGTTTCTGCCCAATCGGCGCCTTGCACCAGGGCGCGCAGGCGCTCGCGCTCGCCGTCGTCGCGACGCATCGCGTGGGTGTAGAGACGCAGCGTGAACGCCGGGTCGGTGTGGCCGAGCTGCCCCATCACGTAGCGCGGGTCCTCGCCGAGCGCGACGAGGATCGACGCGAACGTGTGGCGCAGCTTGTGGCACGTCACGCCAACGGGCAACGGCGACAGGGCACGGCGCTCAAGGTTGGCGTTCGCGTGCCTGAGCACCGGGCGCAGCACGCGCTCGCGGACGTTGTTGGCGTCGCGTGGCCGGCCACCGAGCGTGGGAAACACAAGCGCGTCCGCGCTCGTGCTGGCGCTCGCGGCCTTGTGGGCCAGCAGCTCGTCACGCAACGCGGGCAGCAGGTCGACGAGGCGCACACCAGCGTCGGTCTTCGAGTCGACGACGCGCAGCCGGCCGGCGGCAAGGTCGACGTGACGCCAGCGCAGCGCGCACAGCTCGCCGACGCGCAGCCCGCCAAGCGCCATCGTTGCCAGCAGCGCGCGGCGCCCGATCCCACGACGATCGGCGCGGCAGTCGGCCTCCAGCTCACCGGCCGCGTTCAGCAGCGCGGCGATCTGATCGGCGCGGTCCAGCCACACCGCCGCCGACTTCGACGCCTTCAGCCGGCGGCGCTTGCCGCGCGCGGGGTTACGCGGCAGGTGGCCGTACTCGACGGCCTCCTCGAGGATCTGCCCCAGTCGCGTGATCGTCCCGTTGATCGACGCGGCCGACATCGGGCGCTCAGGACGCACCGGGCGCTGCTCACCATCGCGCAGCGCCTCGCAGCGCTTGTGCCAAGCGTCGACCGCCGCGCGGCGTGTCTGTGCCTCGCGGACCTTCGCTCGACGGTAGCGGTCGACCTCCTCGACGGTGATCGCGGCCAGCTTGTGCCGGGCGAAGAACGGCAGCAGGTGGTTCGTGAGCTGCCAGCGGTAGCGAACACGCGTCTTTTCGGCGAGCTCGGGGGCGATCCCGTCAAACCATCGGCTCGCGAACTCATGAAACGTCGGCTCCTCGACGGGCTCCTCGATCACGGGCGCGGGCCTGGGTGGCTGCCACTCGCCGCGCTGGACCTGTCCGAGCACGTAGGTCAGCTCGTCGGCGGCCTTCTCGCGCGTCCAGCCGTCCGCGCGGGCACCGAGCGTGACATAGCGCCGCTTGGCGCCGGCACGGAAGCGCAGCGCAAACGCCGGCCCTCGCGCCGTCGCGTACTCGACTTATGCCGTCTCCGTCGGCGCGGCGCTCATCGTTCGGCGTGGGACGCTCCGGTGCATGACGACCACATATCGGGTGGACGCCCAAGGGCACCTCGAGCTCGCGCATGAGTGTCGCGCGAGGGCTATGCCCGGCGGCTACTGCGGTTCTTGTGCCCGCGATGGGGCTCTCAAGCACGAGCAGGATGCCCGTCGGAAGCTGATCGAGACAACGATCCGGCATACGCCGCGCCTCGGTGGCAACCCCCCGAGCCCGCCGCCTGGCCCGCCCGCGTGGCGGACTCACCACTACGTCGAAGTGCTGACGCGACTCCGGCGGTGCGGTGAGCGCCGCGGGCGCGCGTCCTCGAAGCGCGCGAGCGCCGCAGCGCACATGCGCGCCTCGACGACCGGCGCCTAGGCCAACCGCTCGCGCGGCGGCCAGATCGCCTGTCGCGAGTTGCGGAGATCCCGCAGCCCCACCTACGCCTCCCTGATGGCGACAGACGAGGTCAGATCACGGCAGCAGCGTGAGCGTGTCGTCGCTGGGGTCGCCGCCGGCCTCACCGCGACGGTCGACGGACGTGAGTGTCCCGCGGGCACCCGCATAGGCGCGCGTGCCGCCGGTGATCGCGCCGGAGATGTCGCCGTCGTTGCTGTTCACGAAGCGGGTCTTCAGGAAGATCTGTCCCTCGGTCAGCGCGTACACACCCTCACACAGACTACGTCCGTTGCGCCCGCCTCGCGTGACCGTGCACTTGGCATCGAAGGAGCCCCTTCGAGCGCCGGCTCGATTCGTGACGACAGCGGAGATCACGAAGTTGTCGCCACTGCCCGATGGCTCGCGCCCCGGTCGGCGGGGCGGCACGTCGATGGCCTTGAACCGGAAGTTCTTGGTGACAAGCTGGAGTTTCTGCCCGTCCGGGTCCTGCGCCCCGCCGCTGACGGCGAGCACGCCCCCCGTCGCGAGAGCGGCGACAACGGAACCGGCGATGATGGATATGCGGCGCATGGAAACCCCTTCGATGGATGTCTACGTGGTGCCAATCCAACCTGTCGCGGCGTGCCGCTGTCAACCTCTGCGCCGCGCTCTCGCCACCTGGGCTGCGACCGGTCGGGCCGCGGAGAACCCTCCGGTGAATCACCGGAGGGTTCTAGTCCGGCGAGCATCCGCGATCGTGTGCCGTCGGCTTCTCCAGCTCCTCCAGCGCGAGCCCGAGCGCAACCTTCGCGCCGACCTGAGGCCGATTAGATTGGGCAGAAACGACGTCTCTCTGCCCAAATCAGCCTGATTTCTGCCCAATCGGCGGGTATCGCAGGTCACGCGCGACGCACCGAAACGCCCGCAAATCCCGGCGCTTTCGGCCGTTTCGACGCTCCCCGGCAACGTCCTCCTAAGGAGTAGGCCCCAGGTTCGAATCCTGGTCGGGGCATTGGAAAACAGTCTGATTTTGCAGGGAGAATCATCAGGAGCCGACTGGATGGTCAGTGGTTCGGTC